>NZ_JAUBUI010000082.1:11340-25741 GCF_036705385.1 Microcoleus sp. B3-A4
GTCTCGGTGTCCCAGATTTTCAGGGTTTTATCGTCTGAAGCGGAAATCGCGGTTTTGCCGTCGGGTGCGATCGCCACTGCTGTTAACCAGTCATTATGACCAGTAAGAGTTTTCAGTTCCCGACCTGTCTCGGTGTCCCAGATTTTCAAGGTTTTATCGTCTGAAGCGGAAATCGCGGTTTTGCCGTCGGGTGCGATTGCCGCTGCTGTTACCGAGTTAGTATGACTAAGAGTTTTCAGTTCCCGGCCTGTCTCGGTGTCCCAGATTTTCAGGGTTTTATCCCATGAAGCCGAAATCGCGGTTTTGCCGTCTGATGCGATCGCCACTGCTGTTACCGAGTTAGTATGACCAGTAAGTGTCCGCAATGCCCCTTCATTTGCCCGTTCTAAATTAGCCTTTAAAGGCAGGAACCAAAGACAATTTTTCGATTGCTTAGGTTGTTCTAGCATGGATCGAATCTCAGGTATTTCAAAATCTAGCAACCTGCCTAACAAATGCCCTGCCAATTGCGTTTTATCCCTTTCCAAAACGTGCGCCGACTTCCGAATTGCCCCCTGAATCAACTTCAGCGCTTCCGTTTGCTCCGGCGATAGCAAAACATCAGAACTTCTCCCCAAATCGTAATCCTCAATTAACGCTTGAACCCCCACCGCATCCAACTTCGCCTCAATAAAATCAAAATCCGTCAACAACTGATGCAGCCGTTCCCCTTGAACACTCTGTGCCAAATGCCCCGGCAGAGTTTCCAAAGCATAAAGCCGCTTTTTCGGCGACATTTTCCCCAACCGTTCTTTAAAGTTACCCATCGCCGTACAAATCCTCCCACAAATTATCAGAGATCGCCGTTTCAATATCCCGCAGCGACACCCCAGCCCTCTGCACCACATCTTTTCGGTGGAGAAATCTTTGGAAACTCGCGTGATAAATACTGTAATCCGGCGGAGTGTCGCTGCTGCGCCGCAGAAACTGTTCCCAATCATCGAGAACTTCCTGCAAATCTAAGGCATCTTCCTCAGCAAAATCCGCCAAAATATCGCAGGAAACAGGCTTGCGAGTTTTCGTCAACAAATAAATCACCTTCAACTTCCGGCGGCGCAATTCTTTATCTTTAACCGCCATTTCCATCCGCGCCCAATGCTTGTCATAATATCCTTCCAACTCCCTGGGCAAATCTTGCAAATTCACATCGCTGTACTTGCCGCTGTCGATATCATTCAGCACATAGCGCAGGTACATAAAATTATTCTGGCTTTTTTCCGCCACCGCCGCCACAAACTGTTCTCGCTGCAAATTTTGACGGTTAATCCAATTCTGAATTGATGCGCTGTTGCTGGTGCGTTTGTCAATATAAAGCTTGACATCCGCCAAACTTTCTGCACTGTACTGCATCAAATCAAAAACCTGATGATTTGGCAAAGGCAGAGATTCCGGTCGCTTCGAGACAATAAAATAAACATTATCCGGCAAAGCATCTGGCAAATAGAGGACATTGCTGCCACGCCCATGATCGCTCCGATCGACTTCATCGAGGGCATCCACAACACAAACTAACTTTTTCCCGCCCAATTTAGCACTGACTTCCCCCAACAATCGACTGAGAAAATTGCCATCTGTAGTTGCATTTTCGGGCAATTTTGGGTAATCCAGTTTAAAGCCTTGAATTAACTGAGTGCAGGCATTTTCCAGAAATTGCTTTGCCTTAACCGTGCCTTGAGATTGCGAGTTAAAATGGACAACACAGCGCCGCTTCATCAGCAGCACTAACTTTGCCATGATTGAACTTTTGCCGACACCCGGATCTGCTTCTAAAACAAAATATCCTTTGGGATTTTTCTGCAAGAATTCGATAATTGATTCAAAGACAAATTGGCGGCCGGTAAAGTCTTGAGTGCGGTCTTGAATAATCGTTTCGCACTCGTAGGGAAGCGGCAATCGGGGCGCGGAAGTATCAACAAATCGTTCCAGTGATGTTTTAATTTGCCCCAAATCGGATCGGATGCCAATTTCTATGGATTCCAATTTCCCCATCACTTGACAAATCTGCTGCCCAGTCGCTACGGCCTCCAACTTTTGCAGAATTTCCCCATTTTGCAGCCCCAAATCTTTGAGTTCTGCCAAAGCAATTTGGTGCAGATTTAACAGCATCTCCGCAAACTTTTCTCCTCCCTTCGCCGCATCCAGTTTCAGCACTTGGCGGTACGCTTTCGGGAAAGTTGCGTACAGCTTGTCCGCGACAAATTCCACAATTTCCGCATCGAAGGATTTCCCCTCACGCCGGGCGAATTCGTTGAGGAAAGTTGCCCAATCTGCCGTTGTCAATCCGGTAACTCGATCGAACTCCTCGGCATCGGCAGAAAAAATCTTGGTTAACTGGTCTTCGGAAATATTTAAACCCCTTGACAAGTCGGCTGTATTCGTGTTAATATCCAGCCAGTATTCAGGAGTTTTCTCTGCTAATTGACTGAGTGCTGTTTCTGGATAAGGCAAATTTTTGGTTTCGGCGATCGCAATTAGGCGATCGGACTTCGCAACCTCTCTTAAAATATAGCCGATCGCCTCACCCGCCGCCTTAATCAAATCGTGATTATCGAGAATCCTCGGATTTTTGCTCAACCGTTCCGTCATCCGATTTGCCAGTTCATCAGCGGCCATAGTCTCCGCGATACTACCAGCAATCGCTGCTAAGATAGAAACTCCCCCAAGTGCGATCGGGCCGCCGATAATACCCGCTGCTGCTTGAGTTGCCGGATTGGCGATCGCATTTGAAATAACTTGTCCAATAGCCATCACCGCACTGCATCCAATTACCCTAGTTTTAAAATTAGCTAAGTCCATTAGTGGCATAAAATAAATATTCTTCTTTTCAAAAGTTGGTAAGCTGTCCCGCATCTAAATTGTATTTCTTTGGGCGGGCAAGATGCCCACCCCACAATCAATTTAATCTACTGTGGAACAGGCATCTTGCCTGTTGATTTTGGGCGGGCAAGATGCCCACCCCACAATCAATTTAATCTACTGTGGAACAGGCATCTTGCCTGTTCATCAAATCAGAGACAAATATTGCAACTACAAAACAGCAGCAACACTTGCCATCAACAACCCTTGAAACAATTTCACCCCATCAGTTTCGCCCAACATCGGATCGGATGCCCGTTCAGGATGCGGCATCATTCCTAACACATTGCCTTGGCGATTGCAAATACCGGCAATATTATTTAACGAACCGTTGGGATTCCCAGCATCGCTAATTTTGCCCGCCGGAGTGCAGTAGCGAAACAACACTTGCTTGTGCTCTTCTAGTTCTGCTAATGTATCCGCATCAGCATAATAGTTGCCTTCACCGTGGGCGATCGGCAAATCGATGATTTCACCCGTAGTATAAGCGGCAGTCCAACGAGTATTACCGCGTTCGACTTTCAAAGAAGCGCGATCGCAAATAAAATTCAATCCCGCATTCCGCACCAGAGCACCGGGCAACAAACCAGCTTCAGTCAACACCTGAAAACCGTTGCAAATACCCAGTACAAGTTTGCCCTGTTTCGCGTGTTCCGCAGTAGCCCGCATCGCCGGAGAAAAACGGGCGATCGCGCCGCACCGCAAATAATCTCCGTAACTGAAACCACCGGGAATTACAATGATATCAATATCCGAAATATCGGTATCTTCGTGCCAAATCATGCGAGTTGGTTGGTGGAGTAACCCTTGAGTCACCCATACCACATCGCGATCGCAATTTGAACCCGGAAAAACAATAACTCCAAATTTCATAAGCTGAAGGAAGAAGGAAGAAGGAAGAAGGAATTGGTTTCACCTTAAGGCTAAAACCGTCTGTATATCTCGCTTGTATCTAAGTCTCGATCCCCCTAAATCCCCCTTAAGAAGGGGGACTTTGAGTGTTCCGAGTTCCCGCGTTTTTAACAGAGACTTTGGATGCTCTTGTCCTCGCGTTTTTAATAGAGAGTTTGAACACTCTTGTCCCCCCCTTATTAAGGGGGGTTAGGGGGGATCTCCGGGTTTAAAAACACCCTAGGGGCGATCGCATTTATGCCGCCGCTGTCTCCACAGCAACAGGAATTTCAGTCAAATCAAAGCGATAATTTTCAATCACTGGATTGGCCAAAAGTTGGTCGCAAACGCGATCGAGTTGTTCACGGGCCTCCGACTCACCAGCAGCAGTCAGCGTCAATTCAACATACTTCCCGATGCGAACGCCCTCAACATTGTCGTATCCCATGTGTTGCAAACCAGACTGTACGGCTGTTCCGGCGGGATCTAAAACAGAAGGGCGGAGGGTAACATAGATTTGGGCAAGATATTTCTGAGTCACGGGAATGTTGCGGTAGGTGATGTGAAAGTTAGCCCCATTGTATTCTACAACCGAGCTGCGCGCCGATCGCCATTTGGTTCGCCCAAGTAAGATAGCCTAGAAATAGGGACAGATGTGATTCCAGCAGATTACACAAAAAAATTATGAGAACCAACCGCACCCGCAGTCAGGAGCGTATTTTACACTTGCTCAAGCACTTGAATCGATCGCTCTCAGCGCAAGATATCTACTTAGAACTGCGTAACAGCGACCAAAGCATGGGCCTAGCAACCGTTTACCGCTCCCTCGACGGTTTAAAGCGAGAGGGGTTCGTTCACGTCAGAACTCTCGCTAGTGGCGAGTCTCTCTACGGTGCCGCCCACCAAGACCAACACCACCTAACTTGTCTGGAATGTGGCGCGTCAATTACGATCGACGAATGCCCCGTCCACCACTTAGAAAGCCAACTACAACAATCTCATTCTTTCAAGATTTATTATCACACTTTGGAGTTTTTTGGATTGTGCGATCGATGTACTTTGGCTCAAGAATCTTAGAGAAATTATTAGTCGTGAGAGATTTCAATTCCGGTTGCACTCATCATAAATGTTGACTGTTGACGGGCGGGTCGAAAAACAGAATAGTTGAGTGTTAACTGTTGACTCGATTTTATGATTCCGATGCAACCGCCAACGATATAGCAATCCTCGGATCATTTGTGAATTTCTTACTTTCTCCCCGCGGGTTCGGGGAGGGTTGGCGTAGGGTGCAAAAGTGAGATGCTCCCAGTGTTGTTTGTGTAGCGACAGATTTAAACCTGTTGTTTTATTAACTCGCTCAAGGATGCAAAAACTCTAAATGGTCTCCTGGAATCGATCGCAATTTTGCAGCCGAGCCTTGCAGTTTCAATCGGCCGCGTTCTAACATGATAATCCAATCGGCGCGATCGATCACTCGCGGCCTGTGACTGATAAAAATCGTCGTTTTCCCGTGCCGGTACATCAACAATTGTTCTAAAACTTCCGCTTCGCTTGCAGGGTCAAGCCCTGCGGTAGATTCGTCTAAAATCAATACGGGTGGGTTGTTGATAATGGCGCGGGCGATCGCCAATCTTTGTCTTTGTCCGCCAGAAATATTTGCTCCAAACTCCCCTAAAACAGTTTGATATTTATCCGGCAATTGGCTGATAAATTCATCCGCCCCCGCAATTTTGCAGACTTTAACAATCTGTTCAAAGCTGATATCTGGATTGCCCAAACGAAAATTTTCTAGAATCGAACGGCTCCAAAAATGCGCTTCTTGAGGAACCAAAACTACCTGCTGCCTGAGACGGTCGAGAGACAAATCCTGTAAGTTGTAACCGCCAATTCTAATATTACCAGATTGCAGCGGGTACAGACCAGAAATTACTTTTGCTAGCGTACTTTTTCCGCAGCCGGAATAGCCGATTAAAGCAATTGCTTGACCGCCGGGAAATGTGACAGAAAAATTTTCCAGCAAGTCAAGCCGGCCGGGGTAGTGAAAACTAACACCCTTGCAAACAATACCGTCGCGGTCTTCAATTGTTACGAAAGGTTTATTCGTATCGTCTTTAGTTTCCGGTTCAGCGTCGATGACTTCCGACAGCCGTTGAGTTGCTGTCTGCACGCGAGTCATCTCATCAGTAAATCCTACTAGCGAATTCACCCAAGTAGTAACGTTTTGATTCATGCTAATAAACGCTAGCAACTGACCTATACTCAATACCTTGTCAATCACCAAACCGCTACCAAGCCACAGCAGAGTAATGCTGCCAGCAGAGGCAACAAAACCAGAAAATATATTGTTGAGGATGCCAATTTGTGTAGTGCGAAAAGTGATATTTGCTAAGCGACCGAAACGGGTTTGAAATTCTTCCCAAAGTTGCTGACCGCTGCTAGTAGTTTTGACCGTCAGTGCGCCTTTAAAAGTTTCTACTAAAACGCCTTGAGTTTCTGCTTCCAACACCAATAAACTGCGCGTTTTTTGCTGCAACACGGGCAGAAATACCACTGTAGAGGCAGTCATTAACAGAGCTATAGCTGTAGCTGCTAACGTCAGTTCCTTGCTATAGAATAACATAAAAATAAAAGAAACTACAGCTATAAAAAATTGACTTGGTAAGCTGATAGCGACTTGAGAAACTAATTTATTTATTTCTTGGATATCTTGTAATCTACTGACAATTTCGCCACTGCGTCTGGTTTCGTAAAAACTCAAAGGCAATCGCAGGAATTTGCGCGCGAATTCCATCACCAATCCCAATTCTAAACGCTGGGAAAACTGAGCAATTAAGTTGGACTGTACCAATCCCAAACTGCTGCTAAAAAGGTTCATAACTATAACTGCGATCGCCACGCTTGCCAGGAGTTGTCTGTCGCCCCGCACCAGGATGTCGTCGGTGAGCATTTGAACTAGAAAAGGCGAAGAAATCGACAGCAAACCCAACACTGCATTTAGCAAAAATGCTTCCATTAAAATCGGGCGATAAATCCCAATCCGGCGCATCCATTTTTGTAACGAATTAGCGGGCGGTTGACCGTCTGCTGCCGCAAAAAACCGCTCAGCATCGGGTTCTACTAGCAAGCACAGCCAATCTGTCCAAGCTGCTGCTAATTCTGCTTTAGAAACATAGCGCATACCGACAGCCGGATCGCCGATCGCATATTTGTCGCCCTGCTTTCCGTACAAAACAACCCAGTGATAGCCGCTCCAGTGAATAATTGCCGGTAAAGGCGCTTCCTCAATTTGGTCTAAAATAGCAGCCGCAGCTCGCACGGATCGAGCATTAAAGCCGATCGCCTCAGCACCTTGTTTCAAGCCCAGCAGAGTCGTCCCTTTTTGGCCGGTGCCCGCACATTCTCGCAAGCGGCTAATAGTAAAATTTTGTCCGTAAAATTTCGCGATCGAAGCCAAACAAGCCGCCCCGCAATCTTCTTCGCTCTGCTGGAGAACAACCTGATATTTCTTAAACCTGTTAACTTGTCCAAATAATGGCATTTTGCCGATCAAAGGGATGTTCTTTAACATTTTGCAAAATGAATAATGGTAGAGCATAAAGAAGATTACTCATCACCAACTACCCAATCAGCAAAAAGCACCCATAAAGTTATGGGTGCTTTCTCGATTCCACAGTTATAGATCTGAATTGACTAGCACTAAACTTTAGTAGTAGGCGTAGCGGACTACTCTTCTGTATGAACCGTCGCAATTCCGGCGGTACACGACCCAACTGCGCCGCTGCCGGTGACAATTGTCTCCATTGGCATAATAGTGACCGCCGTTGACGCTAGCTGATTCTTCAGGGGTGAGTTCAGCAAACAGTGAATTGTCCTTTGTTTCTTTCATGATTGGACTCCGTTTAACTTAATAGAATTGAAGGGAAACTAGAAATCTTATCGAATTTCTAGAGCATCGTGTGAATACTGAGTAATACTTCTTGTAGTGCTGTGCGACCTCCGGAATATTACGGAGAAATTTTCCAAATTTACTCGATCGCACAACTTGACTCAGCTATCTAAACCACTAGGGTTCTGTAAGTGCGATCGCTGTTCGGATTGTACTGATAAAGCTGGCTAGGCTGCGGCAGGAAAAACAGCAGATTGACGCCATAGTTGCTGCTGTTATCCGTCTCGCTGTTGCTTTTGGCACCGCTAACACCAGTGGTAATGCTGCCACCGTTGACAGTAGCAGATTCTCCATCGGTTACTTCGATGAAGAGTGAACCTTCTTGATTTTCTGACATAAATAACTCCTATTAATACCTATGTACTTACTTACTACCTACGCATACAGGAAAAACCCGGTAACAGTGCCAAAACTCATTGCGGAAACGCCGTATTTTCATGACAGTGACCCGCTGACTTCACTCCTCTTGATATTTGGCTAAGTTTGTGGGTGGCAACGGCAAAGCTGTGCGGATTTTTACCTTTACCCTGTGAATTTTGATTTAGACTTCTAAACCTATTCTTGGTTTCCGGAAAGGTGAGAGTAAAGGTGACAAAAGAAATAAGCGATAGAGCTCTCCCTCTCCCCCAACTCAAAACTCAAAACTCCAAACTATTCCCCTCTCCCCCTTGCCGCCATGTCTCTCACTCCCGAAGCCACACCCGCTGAAACCTTTGATAACGACCAGTTTTTGCCCCCTGTCAGCCGCTGGACGACTTTGGGGGGCATTTTGATGGTGGCGACCTTTGGCGGTGCGATCGCCCTCGCTAGCGTCACCAAATACAGCGCTACAGTCAAAGCAGACGCGATCGTCCGTCCCGCCGGAGAAGTGCGCGTCGTGCAAGCCGCAACCGAAGGAACCGTCGAAAGCATTGCTGTCAGCGAGAATCAGACAGTAAAAGAAGGAGATGCGATCGCAGTTGTAGATGCTTCGCGTTTGGGCGCTCAACAACAGCAGTTACAAGAAATAATTAATCAATCTCAAACAGCAGCACAGCAAATCAACCAGCAACTGCGCGACTTAGAAAATCAAATTTTGGCCAGCGCCCAATTTAAAAGCATCCAAAGTGAAAGTTCCGCCCAACAGGAATTAATCGAATCCGCTTTAGTAAAATTCGCCACATCGCTGCCAGATGTCGCCGAGAGACTGGGCAGAAGTCGGCGGGTTTTGCTCGTTAAGCGATCGTCTCTTCAACAACAATTAATTCAAGCTAAAAAACAACTAAATCAAATTGGCTTAAAACTAGAAAATAGCGTAATTCGCGCGCCCGCTGATGGTACAATTCTCAGATTGGAAGTACGAAATACTGGTCAAACCGTACAAGCCGGCAGCGCGATCGCCCAAATTGTCCCCAGCGACGTACCCCTGGTAGTCAAAGCCAAGGTAACATCCCAAGACATCGCCCGCATCCAAATCGGCCAACCCGTACAGATCAGAATTTCGGCTTTGCCTTTCCCCGATTACGGCACATTAAAAGGAACTGTCAGCGAAATCGCCCCAGATGCGATCGCCACTCAAAATCCCACTAATAATTTAGGTACAGCTTATTACGAAGTGGCAATTAAGCCCGAACAAACTTATTTAACAAAACTCAAATCCGCCAACGGCCAATTCTTCGGAAACTCCCAGGCTAATGTCCCCCGCCAGTATTCGATTCAATCGGGAATGGAAGGCAGAGCCGATATTATTACCGGCGAAGAAACAGTTCTGACCTTTGTTCTACGCAAAGCAAGGTTGCTGACAGATTGGTAATTAGTCAGTTGTCAGTTGTTAGTTGTTAGTTGTCAGTTGTCAGTTGTCAGCAGTCAGCAGTCAACAGTCAACAGTCAACAGCCAGAAAATTAGAGGCTCTGAAATTGAAATAACGTGTCAATATAGAAATGTGAGTTCAATTCTATTCTTTCCTCATGGGCAAACAGCGCGTTCTTTCTGGAGTTCAGCCAACCGGCAATCTTCACCTCGGCAATTATCTGGGTGCCATTCGCAACTGGGTAGAAGGTCAAAGTCAGTACGAAAATTACTTCTGCGTAGTCGATTTGCACGCAATTACGGCACCGCACAATCCAGCAACTCTAGCCTCCGACACTTACACGATCGCCGCACTCTATTTAGCTTGCGGGATCGATTTAGAATATTCTACTATTTTCGTGCAATCCCACGTCTCGGCGCACACAGAACTAGCATGGCTGCTCAACTGCATTACGCCGATTAACTGGCTCGAAGATATGATTCAGTTTAAAGAAAAAGCAGTTAAACAAGGTGAAAATGTCAATGCCGGTTTGCTAAATTATCCAGTGTTAATGGCAGCAGACATTTTGCTTTACGATGCCGACAAAGTGCCAGTGGGAGAAGACCAAAAACAGCATTTGGAACTCACCCGCGATATTGTCATCAGATTAAATCACCAATTCGGCACACCCGAAAAGCCAGTATTGAAACTTCCCGAACCCTTAATTCGGACTGACGGTGCGAGGGTAATGAGTTTGACAGATGGCACGCGCAAAATGTCGAAATCTGACCCTTCCGAACAAAGTCGAATTAATTTATTGGATTCGCCAGATACGATCGCCAAAAAAATCAAGCGCTGCAAAACAGATGCCGTGCGGGGTTTGACTTTTGACGACCCCGATCGCCCCGAAGCTAGAAATTTGCTGACACTTTATCTCCTGCTTTCCGGCAAATCTAAGGAAGAAGTAGCAACAGAGTGTGAAAACATGGGTTGGGGAGATTTTAAACCCCTGCTGACAGAGACGGCAATTAATGCCCTCAAGCCAATTCAGGATAAATACAAAGAAATAATGGACGATCCGGGATATTTAGAGTCTGTACTACGTCGCGGAAGAGAACAAGCAGAAGCTATTGCTAATCAAACTCTAACTAAGGTTAAGACCGCTTTGGGTTATTCTTTACCTGTTTAGTTGTTAGTTGTTAGTTGTTAGTTGTTCTTGGTTACTTGTTAAGAATGACAACTACCAACTGCCCACTAACAACTGCCAACAGTCAACAGTCAACAGTCAACAGTCAACAGTCAAATAACAAATAACCAATAACAGACAAATAATCATGAACCGTTTTCGCACAGCCTGCACCACCCCCGGAGAATTTATAATTACCGCCGAAGTTGCCCCGCCAAAAGGTGGCGACATAACTCACACAATTCAAATGGCTGAACGCCTCAAAAACAGAGTTCACGCAATTAATGTCACAGACGGGAGTCGCGCAGTTTTGCGAATGTGCCCGCTAGCAGTTTCGGCGATTTTAGTGCAGCACGGAATAGAGCCAATTTGTCAAGTTGCTTGTCGCGATCGCAATTTAATTGGCCTGCAAGCGGATCTCATGGGAGCCCACGCTTTAGGCATTCGCAATGTATTAGCACTTACAGGCGATCCCGTCAAAGCGGGCGACCATCCTAAAGCAAAAAGCGTATTCGATTTGGAATCAGTTCGGCTATTGCAAGTTATTCAAAAAATGAACGGTGGCCAAGACTGGAATGACAAACCTTTAACCGACGGAGTTACTGATTTATTTGTAGGTGCAGCAGTCGATCCGCAATGCCCCAGTTGGTCGGGTTTGCAAAGTCGATTCGAGAAAAAAGTAGAGGCGGGAGCACAATTTTTTCAGAGTCAATTAATTACAGATTTTGAAGTTTTGGATAAGTTTATGCACCACGTTGCAGCAGGCTGCAACAAGCCAGTTTTAGCAGGAATATTTTTGTTTAAATCAGCTAAAAATGCTGAATTTATTCAAAAATACGTGCCGGGAGTTCACATCCCACAAGAGACTATCGACCGTTTGGCAAAAGCTGCCGAACCCTTGCAGGAAGGTATAAAAATTGCTGCCGAACAAGTCAAAGTAGCGCGGCAGATTTGTCAAGGAGTTCACATGATGGCTGTCAAACGAGAAGATTTAATTCCTCAAATTTTGGATTTGGCAGGAATCCAGCCACTGAGCTAAAATTAAATGTAGGGGCGGGTTTTACTAATTATCAATTCCTAAAACTAACGATTTCGTAAACTCATAAACCCGCCCACTCCCGCGCTACCATTTTGAACATCAATCAAACAATCATGCTTCAAACTGTAGACAATCCAACCACTTCTCCCGCAATCGAACAACGTTTCACTTGGCCCGGTGTGACATGGCATCAATTTAAAGCTATTCAAGCTGGGTTTGAAGACGTGCCGAATGTACGCTTATTTTATTGTGAGGGAGTTTTAGAAATTGTCGGTACGGGAAGGTTGCATGAAGCGATTAGGTGTTTGATGGGCTTGCTTACGGGACAGTATTTTCTGCCAAGAAGAATGGTATTTTTTCTCAGCGGTATTTACAGTCAGATTGTCGAAGAGCAAGTAGAGTATCAAGCAGAGTTGTCTTATTGTTTCGGAAGTATTAAAGATGTTCCCTATCTGTGTATTGAGGTAGTTATCACTAGCGGTAGTCCGATTAAACTTCAGAAATACCGACTGATGGGAGTCCCGGAAGTCTGGTTTTGGGAAGATGGCACTCTAGAGCTTTACCATCTGCGAGAGGAAGGTTACGATCGCATTACTAGCAGCGAAATGCTGCCTGAGTTAGACTTATCTTTGCTGAAACGCTGCATTTTATTTGCTTCACCTTTGGAAGCGCTTGAGGAATTTTCTAGAGGAATAGGCGATCGGGAAAATTGACAAATAAACTATTTTTGAAATAGCTCGATCGACTAAACGGTTATTAAATAGGAGCCACTGGCAATGACTGACTCAGAAATACTTAATTCTGATACCATTAAAACACTAAATACTAGCATATCAGAAGTTACAGTTTATACCGATCGCGCTTTGGTGACGCGGCGCGGTACGGTATCTCTGACGGGAAACGAGCGAGAATTGGCGATCGCCTCTGTTCCCGCAACCCTCGAAACAGAGTCAGTCAGGGCTACGGGTGCGGGTACGGTTGCAGTGCGATTGCTGGGAGTGCGAACCGAAAGAGTGTTTAGCAGCGAACCAGTAGGCGATCGCACTGCCGAATTAACCCAACAAATTCAGGAATTACAAACCCAAAGACGGGGAATTAACGACAAAATAACCGCCCGAAAAATTCAGCTCAAATTTGTGGAAGATTTGAGCGAAAAAAGCGTCGGTTTCTTTTCCAGCAGCATCGCCAAACAGCAGGTAGGTTTAAACGAAACTGGCGAATTGCTCAACTTTTTAGGAACTAATTACGTAAAATATGTAAGTGCGATCGCCCAGCACGAAAAACAGCAGCGCGAATTAGACAAGCAAATAGAAGCTTTGCTGCAGCAGTTGCGGCAAGTACAAACTCCCCATTCTCAGCAAAGTTTTAACATCATTGTTGCCATAGAACCCAGTGGCACCGGCAATTTTGAACTAGAAGTTTCCTATGTAGTCATGGGAGCCCGCTGGACTCCCCTTTACGACTTGCGAGTCAACACTACCAAAAACCAAATTAATCTCAATTACTTAGCCGAAGTCAATCAAAATACAGGGGAAGATTGGACGGGAGTAGGGCTGACTTTATCCACAGCAAAACCGGGAATGGGAACTTTGCCACCAAAACTAGAACCTTGGTACATCGATGGTTTATACCCTGGACGCCGTAGAGGCAGATCCCAAAAAGCCGAATTAGAGCAACCTCTTAGCGTTTCATCAGACTATGATGTAGACGTAAACGATATGTTCTTTGAAGACGTTGCAGGCGCTACACCCGACATGGCAGTCGCACCCATACAAGCTGAAACAGCCACAGCCAAAGTCTCCAGAGAAGGCGGAACTGTTTCATTTCAAGTAGGCGGAAATACCAACATTCCCAGCGACGGCACGCCGCACAAAGTCACTATTTTCAGCGAAAATTATCCATTTAAACCTGAATATATAGCCGTTCCGCGATTAGTCAGTTTTGCCTATTTGCAAGCAGTTGTTGTGAATCCGCTGACAGGCGCAACTCTGCTACCTGGTAAGGCAAATATCTTTCGCGACAACACTTTTGTCGGTACTGTACCATTGGATAATATTTCACCTGGTGCCGAATTTAAGCTGAATTTAGGAATTGATGAAGGGTTGAAAATCGATCGCGAATTAGTGGAAAGACAAGTAGATAAAAAACTGATCTGTCAGCAGCGGCGCATGAGTTACGCTTATCGCTTAAATGTGACAAACTTGCATCAGGTGCAGGTACACCTGACACTAAAAGAGCAATTGCCAGTCAGTCGCAATGAACAAATTAAAGTGCGATCGACTCTCACTAATCCGAAGATAGTAGCAGGTGAAATGGGACTGCTAGAATGGATAATGTCTCTGCCGCCGCAAGCAAAGCAAGAGTTATATTACCAGTTTGTTGTCGAACATCCTCCCGACTTAACAGTCACGGGTTTAGATATTTAATATTAAGTAGGGCTTGCTGAATAAGCGATCGCAAATCAATAACAAGAGCGAGGGATATATTCAACCAACGTTAAATATGAGTTTTTCCTGCTTCAATTTTAGTAAAACATAAGTGTAGATTATGTTCGACCCCTGGGGGGGTAACAACCAGCCTGAAACCCATACCTTTGTAATTGGAGTTTAGACTAAGCAGGTAAAAAAGTGCGATCGCCCAAAGACTGGCAAACGTCCATACAAGAACGGCAACGG
>NZ_JAUBUI010000083.1:0-25561 GCF_036705385.1 Microcoleus sp. B3-A4
TTGCTTTCTATTCTGCCATCAACTTGCCTGCTAAGTCTTTGAGTATTTATACTGGCTGCAAAACTGGGATGCTCCCGCATTGACTTAAGTATTAAAACAGGTAATTCCGAAGGATGGAACGGACACTTTTATCATTGGGCTTCAGAACTGGAAGTTGCAGTTATTCGTGGTGGCAACCAAGAGCAACGAAAAGTTGCATGGGAACGGCAATTTCATGTGTACATTACAACTTATGACACGTTGCGTACAGATGTACGCAATCAAGTTTTAACTGATTATAACAAGTTTGATTGCATCATCTTGGATGAGGCACAGAAAATCAAAAATAGAGACACTAAGATTTCGCAAGCTGTTCGTTGTTTACAGTCTGAATATCGTTGGGCCCTGACAGGTACACCGATAGAAAATAGCCTGGATGATGTGAAGTCACTATTTGCTTTTATCCGTCCAGGCACATTCAGAGGTGGGGTTAAGGATTCTCCTGAAGCTGTGAAAGAAGCTATCACTCCCTATATGCTGCGTCGATTGAAGCAGGAAGTTTTGCCAGATATTCCAGATAAGGTACGTCAGGAACATTGGCTGGATCTGGATAAACATCAGAAAGCCGAATATGACCGAGCATTACAGGCAGGTCGGCAAAAAATTGAGACATCTCTAGGTGTAAAGCAAACTATTAAAATTCAACATATTCTTGCATTGCTGACTGAATTGAAACTGATATGCAATTTTGCAAAAGAGAAATCGGAGAGTCCAAAAACAGAATTATTGCTGGAATATGTGGAGACGATTGCTGCCAACAAAAAGAAAGTTTTAATTTTCTCACAGTACACTAAAGAAGGAACAGATAAAATTGCAAAATTATTGAATCAAAGAAAAATTAAATATGTTGTTTATACAGGTGAAGTTTCCAACCAACAGAGAGATCAAGCAGTAAGTGATTTTCGTAATAATCCAGATGTTACAGTATTTTTAGCAACAATAAAGACTGCTGGTTATGGCATAACTCTGACTGAAGCGACTTATGTGATTCATTTCGATCACTGGTGGAATCCAGCGACAATGCAGCAGGCGGAGGATCGAACTCATCTAATTGGTCAGAAATATAGTGTAACCGTTTACAGCTTTTGGATGAAGAGTACAGTTGAAGAGCGGATTAAGACAAAACTTATTGAAAAACGTTTACTGGTTGAAACCACCGTTGATGAGCTAGCAGTAGAAGCAATGGAGAATGCGCTTTCTACTGAGGATTGGCTAGATATCTTTGGAATTAAGCCCGCAGTCAAAACAATTCAGGTTGAAGCAAAACCAGCAGATGCACCTCAGTCTGAAGTGCGCGCTGAGACAAAAACACGACCTATAATCAATTCAGTTCCACCAACTGAATCAGCATCTAGTCAGTATATTAAGGTAAATATGGAGTCTAATCAAATGTCAAACGATCGTTTTCGTGCAGTTGAAGAGAATCTGGAACTCCTCCGCAAGGACATAGCAGGTAGAGAAAAGGCTAAAATTTTAGCCTCTTTCGAGGAAAAAACTCGCATTGAGCTGGGGATTCAAGAGCTACGTAAGCAGATGCGTCCCTTTGAGGAAGAATACTGGCAGCTTCTAGCGACACGAGCAACCCAGGTAGAAATTACTGAACCAGAGGCGGAAATCGTGGTTGCAGAACTTGTAGAGCAAGTGGGGAAACTACAAACTAGCAGTCAGTATCCCGATCAATTACTTCAGCTTTTGCACAATATCTACATTGAAGTCAGCAAACCGGGTACACCCGATGCCGCCAAGCTAAAGGGCGCACTGTTAATGTTTCCACCGTTTGTGAGCTTGAGTTACGAGGGGGAAATTGACATAGAAAACTTGTGCCATACCCATCTGCCGACTTTTACCAAGTGGTCTAAGGCTCTAGCCAAAAAATGGTCGGTTTAGCAGTACCCGCAGCAATCTTGAAAGTCTGTGTCCGGTGAGTGGGAAGGTTGGTATCGCACTCACCACAAATTAACCAACCCGTTCGGCTAACTCCAACCAGCGCTCAGTCGCCCGATCGATCTGCTGCGTCAACTGAGCCAAACGATCCGATAACTTCTTCACCTCGGCAAACCCGCTTGGAGCATTGTTAGACAACCTCTTCTCAATCTCTTGTTTCTCAGCTTCCATCTGCGGAATTTGGCTTTCTAGTTGTTCGTACTCCCGCTTATCATTGAATGAAACTTTGGTAGATTTTTGACTAGAACTTTGGGCTTTTGAATTGTTAGATTCAGCGGTGCGTGTAAGTTTTTCTTTTTCTTTTTGCCCTTTGATTTCCTTGGCTTCTTCGGCTTTCTTGTAGTCTAAATACACCGAATAATTGCCGGGATACAAGCGCAAATTGCCGCCCGGTTCCAAGGCGAAAACCATGTCGATCGTGCGATCGAGAAAATAGCGATCGTGGGACACAACAATCACGCAGCCGTTAAAATCTTCGAGATAATCCTCCAAAACCGCCAAAGTCTGCACGTCCAGGTCGTTTGTCGGTTCGTCCAAAATCAGCACGTTTGGCGCACTCATCAGCACTTTCAACAGAAATAACCGGCGCTTTTCCCCGCCAGAAAGTTTGTTAATCGGTGCATACTGTTGGTTCGGTGGAAATAGAAACTTTTCCAACATTTGAGAAGCGGTAATAATTTCCCCATCCGCCGTTTGCACCAATTCCGCCACACTTTTCAAGTATTCAATAACTCGCTGGTCTTCGTTGGGCGTCAAATCCTCTGAATGCTGGTCAAAATAACCGATATGAATGGTTGTCCCAATTTCGACAGTACCCGAATCCGGCTGAATGCGTCCGGTGATGATATCCATCAGCGTCGATTTTCCCGCACCGTTGCAGCCAATAATTCCTATCCGGTCTTCGGGTGTGAAATTGTAGGTAAAATCTTTAATTAAAGTGCGATCGCCGTAAGCTTTACAGATATGCAGTAACTCAATCACCTTCTTACCAATCCGGCGGCCCGCTGTCGCAATCTCGACTTTGCCGTTGGCTGTTTTGAACTCCTGGGCTCGCATATCTTTAATGCGATCGATCCGAGCTTTTTGCTTGGTACTCCGCGCCTTCGGCCCGCGTTTTAGCCATTCCAATTCGCGTCGCAATACACCCGCGTGTTTGCGAACTGTGCTGGCGGCCGATTCTTCAGCTAGGGCTTTTTTCTCCAAGTAATAAGCGTAATTGCCAGCATAATTGTAAAGGTCGCCGCGATCGATCTCCAGAATGCGATTGGTAACGCGATCGAGAAAATAGCGATCGTGGGTAATCAGCAGCAAAGCACCACGATAGCCGTTCAAATAGTTCTGCAACCACTCAACAGACAGCGCATCCAAGTGGTTTGTCGGTTCATCCATCAGCAACACATCGGGCTCGGACAACAAAGCCGTTGCTAAGGCAATTCGCTTGCGGTAGCCACCCGACAAGTCGGCAATTTTCGCATCAAAATCCTCAATCCCCAACTTGGTCAAAATCAATTTCGCCTTGGTTTCCAAATCCCACGCATCCACCTCATCAATGCGTTCAGACACCGCAGACAGACGCGCCATCAACTTGTCTGTATCGCCTTTGCCGTGGGACAGTTGAGCGGAAATTTTCTCGTATTCGCGCACCAAAGCCATTTGTTCGCCGCTGTCGGCAAATACTTGCTCTAAGACAGTGTGATTTTCGTCTAAATCCGGCTGTTGGGGGAGATAGACAATTGTAGACCCTGGATTGACCCACCGATCGCCAGAGTCGATCGACTCCATACCGGCAATCATTTTCAGCAGGGTTGATTTGCCGGAACCGTTAGTGCCGATGAGTCCGACTTTATCGCCTTCATCCAGGCTGAAACTGGCATCTGTCAAGAGTTCCTTGATGCCGAAGTCTTTTTTTATCGATCGCAGAGTAAAAATAGTCATCTGTATAGAAAGTCATTTACCTGACTTAGTTTAACGCAAGTTCGATCGAGTCCGGTCGCTAAGATATTAGACCCAGTATAATGTAGCTTCCAGTTCATTGATGAGATAGCAGTATGCAGATTAACTTAGTTCCGGTATGTGAACCCGGTATTTCCCACGGTGGCGAGATGATGAGAGATGCAATCACTCGGTTCAGGAAACGGCTGCTTGCTGTTATTATTGTTTGCCCGGAAGAAGGTTTTGAATACTCAGGTGAACAAGCCAGACCTGATAACATCACTTCTGCCGATATTACTGCTGCTATTGCTTTGTTTCGTGAACCAGGGACTATCGGTCAAGTTACAGGGTTCATTCATGAAGATGGGATGTACATTTCCATGTCTGGTGGCACAGGTAATTCCTATGGTAAAGAGTTCATGAAATGCTTGCGCGAAAATGATATCCAGCCCTGGCTTTATTCACTGGAACGAGTCTATAAAACATTCCAAAATTTATCAGATAAATCTGACATTTTTTCTCGGAGAGATTTAGATTTATTATTGACTCACGAGCGTCTAAAATATTGGCAAAAGTTTTTAATAAATGATATTGTTCCCCATCTCTATACAGAAAGCATGGGCTTTCTCGGTTTAAGCCGCCGAACAGGAACCTGGCAAAAGTCTTGGCAGGCAGATGAGATAGAAGAGGACTATACAGACAAAGATCAATTAGAAGCAATACTCTCTAATACTGATTTTTATCTTACTTTCTTGGATGAGATTGCAAGTTTGCGAGTATTGAACAAACTCAGGGGGCCAAACGACAAAGCAAATAAAACTCTGAGAAGACATCTTTATGTTGGCGTAATAGCCTGTCTTGAAACTTATCTATCTGATGCGTTTATAAATACGGTTTTGTCAAATGAAAATTATTTAAGGTCTTTTTTTACATCATTCAAAGACTTTAGAGAGCAAAAAGTGGGCATGAATGAACTTCTTGATTCTGCTAGCAAAGCAGAAGAAATAGCGAAGAAGGCAATGTTAGAAGTCATTTACCACAACTTACCTAAAGTAAGTAAGATGTACGAAGCAACACTAAATATTGAGTTTCCCAAATTCTCTGAGATTCAAAAAGCTGTATCAATAAGGCATGATTTAGTACATAGGAACGGAAAGACTAAAGACGGCGTAGAGAGTAGTATTGATAGCATTATGGTTGATAATGTTATTTCTCAAGTTGAAAGCTTCATTAGTGAAATAGACCAAAAATTGAAAGAAAAAGATAACCCTTCTGAGTCTTCCAGCGCAAGCTAAACTACTAAATTAATGAGGAGGCTGAATGAAAGTGGCTATCGCCCTGCCAATTGACCAAATCAACAAATTCTGCCAACAGTGGCAAATCATCGAACTCTCCCTCTGTGGTTTTATCCTTCGCGACGACTTTCATGCAGACAGCGACATCGATATCCTAGTTGCTTTTGCCCCCACAGCCAACTGGGGTCTACTTGATCGCGCCCAAATGCAGGAAGAACTCGAAGCAGTGCTAAGTAGACGAGTCTATCTAATCAGTAAACGGGCGATCGATCGCAGTTCCCACTGGATTCGCCATCAAGAAATTTTCTCTACCGCTCAAAATATCTATGTCAAATAGCCGCGATCGCGCTTCCTTAATCGATCGCTCTCGAAAATTTCAACAATTGCTTTGCCCGTTTTACCCGTTGGGCGATCGAATATTGTTAGGGAGATGTGCCGATCAACTGCTTCAACAGATGGCTGAAATGAAATTGACTCATGCCCAGCAATTGAGCTAAATCTGCAAGCTTAATATCTTGATTTAGATGTTCGTTGATGTACTCGGTTTGCGTTTCTGATTATATTGTGCTTCGCCAATGCGATCGCTATCTATGGGGTGCTTTTGAGAACTGGCATTGCAAGCCATAGCTTGATTGTGCCTAGATAGCAATCTCTTTTGAAGTCATTGTAGAAATATAAAGTTTTAATTTTAATAATTTTCCCTGACTTTAGTTCGCTTGGTGTCCAACTTAAAAATTCAACACACAGCAGCCACCTTGACATGGCTGGCAGTACACACCTTACTTGTATCTAGAGACGGGTTGTTTCAACAATATTTTCTCTACCTTTAGGAATAAATAAACCCGCCCCGATCTAACCAGACAAAAATAAAGTTTTGAGTAAAAAGGCAGGGGTGGAAAGTACGAATGCAGATTGTAGGGTTTCCTTGCCTGTCATTCCCAAGTGCGATCGCCGAAGATAAGAGTATAGAAATTAAACGGCTGGTTTTCACCCGCCCTTACACAAAATGAACTCACAAATAGAACAACAAGTAACAATTCTACAAGACGAAACATCAGCAGCCGGAAATTCAGCCAACCCAACAGTTGAAACTCATGTATTCGCCTCAGAATTTGCAACAGAAGAAAAAGTCAGAGTAGAAGAATTTAAAATTAGCGCCGACAGTTTAATTGCTAAAGTCAAAGAACTAATTCAGCAAGGAAAACTCCGCCGCCTCGTCATCAAAAACTCGCAAGGGCGGACTTTGGCAGACATTCCGCTGATGGCGGGATTGGTAGGTGGCGTTGCAGGATCAGTAGTATTTCCAATTGCTGCTGTACTTGCTACAGTAGGGGCAGTTGTGGCTCATTTGACTGTAGCCATCGAGCGCAAAGAATAGTCATTAGTAATTAAAAATCTTCTCTTCAAGTCCGCGAAGGCGGACTTTGTTTGTTTAGTAGCGATTTCAATCGCCGAATTGTCTGATCAACGCAAATTATCCGGTACTCTTGCCGCAGATTGGTCTAAATAATTGTAAACAATCCGCGAAATCCGACGCACAAACTCTCTCACAATCGGGTCATTGTAAGGACGTTTGACAAATATTGCCGCTAAATAACGCTTCCCATTCGGCATATCAATAATTCCCGCATCGCCAACCACAAAGCCGATATCTCCGGTTTTGTCAGCAATAACTGCTCCCGGGCCCAAACCGGAAGGCAAAAGCGTTCTAGTTGTTGTACGCCGCAATAATTCTAAAGCCTGTTCTCGACTCGATTCAGAAACTAATTTATCGCGAGACAGCATCGCCAGCAACTTTACCATATCCACAGAACTTGTGGTATTTGTTCCTTGAAAATCGCCGAGCCAATTGCGAATTCTGGTATCAGTTAATCCCCAACTGCGAAAACGCTCGTTGAGTTTAGCAATTCCCCCCAAACGTTCAATAATCATGTTGGTGGCTGTATTGTCGCTGATGGTAATCATTTTATCTACGGTTTCTCTGATGCTAAACCGAGTGCCATTTGGTCTGTCTTGCATAGTTCCAGAACCGCTGGCAACTAAGTCGGACTTCATAACTAATGTTTCGTCTAGGCTAACTTTGCCTGCGTCTACATCTTGATAAAAAGCAATTAGAATTGGTAATTTGATGGTACTGGCGGCCGGAAATACTCGATCGCCCTTGATATCCAAATAGTTTCCTGTATCTAAATCCAGAAAAAACATTCCGGCGCTCAGGGATCTATACTGTTCGATCGCACTTTCGATTTGAGGTTTGATGGCTGTCATTTCCGAGCCTGTTGACATCACCAAATCACTGGAATAGTTTCTCTGATTTCCCGGTGAAACAGTGGGCGTAACTTGGCCTGCTGCTTGTTCTATGCCGGTAATAGCTGTTGGGATAAAAGACTCGTTGCCCGCTATTTGCTCGGGATTTGGCAACTGAAATGACCAGCACGTGGCAGATTCTCTAATGACTCGGACTTTTTGCGGGTCTAACTTATAACCGGGAGTTAATTGTATCACTAACCTGGTAGTTCCGGTGTCAAACTGCCCGACTCTAATTTGTTGAATAGCTGAGTTGTAACTTTGAGGACTTTCGGGATAGTCCAAGACTATTCCCGGTAAGTCAATTACTAAGCGGGTGGGATTGGCGATTAGTTTGACTTCCGGCTGAACTCCTGAATCTGTGGTTAAATTGAGCTGATTTCCCCTGGGATCGAAGTGCCAAGATGTTAGTGTATCAGCTTTGGCGGGCAGGGCGATCGAGAAAAGGCTAAGGGCGGCCGGCAACAGCCATCGCAGTTTAGGAGTCATGTGTGAAGAGAAAGAGTTTAACGGCTGCAACGAGAAAGCGACTGGAAAAACGTTATCAACCGCTTTCGAGACGGAGCACGTAGCATCATACAGTCAACTTTTGCCTGCAGCCGTAATTTTTTTTATTTTCTTTGAGAATAGTCGGTTTCCGGGACTGATCTCAAATCCGCTTCTATTACCCCTTTTTCTTCCAGTCTCGCCCAGGCGGACGAAAGTGTGTACAGTCGTGAATTCTCTTGGCAGAATTCTTGTTTTGCAGGCAAAAATTTTATTAGCCTGAGATGAATTAAAGTTAGGCGACTTCCCGATTTCTAGCATCTTCGAGCGAGTCGATCGCGGCTTTTAAAAACACTTTTCCTTTAGCAACAAATCGGCGATCGCTCAAAGGATCGTAAGCTTCCCAATTACCGCTAACTTCGCGATCGCGCCACAAAAACCAGCAGCGGTAGATTTCCCCGCTATCTATATCATCGCACAAAGCCAGCCAATCATCCCCCGTGAGAGCGCTAGCATCTAATGCTACCAATTCCATCCATGCAAGCGCAGTGCAGGCATCGATCGCATCAGCGTCAACGGAGTCAGATTTGGTAGCTATAGGTTGTGGCGAACACAGTGTAGACTTCATAATTTCTCCTTAATTCAATTAAATCAATCAATCAATGAATTGCCCTATTTATGCAACTGACCCGGTACACCAAGTGGAAAAATTGTGTTTTGATAAATTTCTGGTTGGTCAAATTTACCAGCGGCTGATGCTTCTGTTAAATTATTAAGTGTATTAATTGTGAAAATGGCGGCGGTTCCCAAAGCGGCCATTGCCAGTCTGTGTAAGATTTTGCTCATTTGGCTGCTCCTTTTTTGCTTGGTGTATCTACTCTAAAAAGTTAAGCGGTGATTAGCGGCGGAGATTGGGGAGTTAAGAAAAACTTTTTCTCCTCAAATATATTCAACTGTTGAAGCCGTTATCAGGACAGAGTTTGAGGAGTCGATCGCCCAAAAAACCTCTGACCGTAAAATTTCTTAAATTCCGCCTCGCGGACTATCTCCCTTAAAATCCCCCAAAATAGGAACTTAAGGCGTTAAAATTTCTAGATTCGTTCCCCTTTCACTGCAAGCGAAGTGCTCAAGTCAAAACGCGATCGCGGTCGCATTCTCACTGCCTCTGGCTTAAAGAAACTTAACGAGGCGCTCCAAGAATGGTCTGACCGAAATAACATTAGAGGTACTCTGACTGAAATCGAGGCTGAGTCTGGCGTCGGTGCCGATACAGTCAGCAAAATTAAGCAGGGTAGAGAAGGTGCGGATTTGAGTAAAATTCGACAGTTGTTCGCGGCTTTTGAAATGACTCTGGCTGCTAGCGACCACCGATCGGCTAAACTTGAGGAACCGGAAAATTTAGACGAGCTGGAAAATTCGCCGCCAGCGGAAGATACAGCCAGCAGCAGAATTGTTAAAGTATTTGTCAGTTATCGCAGCGCTGAACCCGATCGCGAGTTAGGAAAACAGCTAGAAATAGCCTTAAGCGCGATCGGTCATACAGTTTTTACAGCAGAAAATAATATTAGGTTAGGAGATAATTGGTTCGACCGCATTAATTTCTTCCTCCAAGAATGCGATTATTTGCTGATACTTTTGCCACCAACAGGAAACCAAAGCGAACTGCTAACATATCAAGTTCAGCAAGCAAAAGAACTGCAAGACTCCCGCCCTGACAGAAAACCAATAATTCTCCCCATCCGCGTCGGTTTTCCCCTGAACGCGCCTCTAAATCACGACTTGCGGGGCTATCTGTACCGCATCAAACAGAGGGAATGGAAAACCACCGCCGACACTCCAATTATTATCGAAGAGGTTCTGAATTTACTAGCAGAACAACCCGCACCCGTCATAGAAGAAACGGAAGATTTAACACAAAAACAGCTATTAGAAATTAGCAGCGACGAAATACCTCTACCCGCCGCCGAACCTGAATTACCGGGAGGACAAGTCGATGTCGCTTCTCAATTTTATGTAGAACGCCCGCCCATCGAAGAACGCTGCTATCAAACTATTGTGCAGCCCAGCGCGTTAATTAGAATCAAAGCACCGAGACAAATGGGCAAAACATCCTTGATGGCAAGAATTTTGCATCACGGAGCCCGTCAAGGCTATTGCACCGTGCCGCTAACTTTTCAGTTAGTAGATAAAGCCGTATTCGCCAACTTAGATAAATTCTTAAAGTGGTTTTGCGCTTACGTCGGCCGCGAGTTGCATTTACCAAATCAATTAGAGGATTATTGGGACGAGATTTTTGGCAGCAAAGTCAACTGCAAAGATTACTTTGAAAAATACATTTTACCGCAAATCGACAGTCCTTTAATTTTAGGATTAGACGAAATCGATCGCGTTTTCCAATATCCCGACATTGCCGAAGACTTTTTAGGACTGCTGCGGGCGTGGCACGAAGAATCGAAGCGGCGCGACATCTGGAAAAAACTGCGATTAATTGTAGTTCACTCCACCGAAGTTTACATCCCGATGAACATCAATCAATCGCCTTTCAACGTCGGATTGCCCGTTGATTTACCGGAATTCAACCATCAGCAAGTACAAGAGTTAGCAGCGCGGCACAACTTGAATTGGTCGGAGGCAGAAGTTGAGGAATTGATGGCAGTTGTCGGCGGACATCCGTATTTAGTGCGAGTTGCATTATATCACATTTCGCGCTCAGGTTTGACACTCGATGAATTAAAAGAAACTGCGATCGCAGATGCGGGAATTTACAGCGACCATTTGCGCCGGCAGTTGTGGAATTTGGAAGAATATCCTGAGTTAGCGCAGGGGATGAGAGAGATTGTGACTGCGGATTGTCCGGTGCCATTAAAGGCGATGCAGGCTTTTAAGTTGGACAGTTTGGGGTTGGTGAGATTGCAGGGGAACGAGTGCGTGCCGAGGTGCGAACTGTACCGACAATATTTTCGATCGCACTTAAGCGCGATCGTGTAAAATTTGGTCAGTAACTGCGGTAAGTAATAATTAGGCGAATGATACCCATGAACGATATTTTTTTGATAACTTCTGATAATTGGCTAGATTGGATAACCGTGTTTGGTTATCTAGCTTTTACAGCTTTCATTGCATGGCGCGTGTTCACCACAAAGTAGATATATCATCAACTGACAGTCTTCTTCTTCTGTCTTGCTTCGCGTCCTTCGCGCCTTCGCGGTTGGTTAAATAAATAGTAAAAAATGTGGATATTAAGACTAGGGTAAAACCCTAACTAAATTCACTAAGTCAGACTGTAGTTAGATAGAATCCTCTCATAAATTTCATAATTCTCTCGATCGAAGCAGCAAAAAGTTACTCTTTGAGAACCACCATTCTTTTGTATTTGTTCTGAGCATATCTTCACTGCAATCTCACCTGCTAGAGCCTTAGGATATTTGTAAATCCCAGTGCTAATGCAAGGAAATGCCAAACTGTCTAACTCTCGATATGCGGCGATTTGCATACAGTTACGGTAACACTCGGCCAGGAGTTCAGGTTCTCCATGATTACCTCCCCGCCATACTGGCCCTACTGTGTGGATGATGAACCGTGCAGGCAAGCGATATCCTTTAGTTAGCTTAGCATCCCCAATCTTACATCCTCCAAGCAATCGGCACTCGTGAACAAGTTCTGAACCTGCTGCTTTGTGTATTGCTCCATCTACTCCGCCACGCCCAAGTAAACTGGTATTTGCAGCATTCACGATTGCATCAACTTCCAGTTTTGTGATGTCGCCCAAAATAACTTTCATAGTTCTTGGAATAGTAAACTATAGGCAAGTTTAGCAAAGAAACTCGTTATCTAGTCTTGCTCTTTCAACTTTCGCAAAATCGGAACTTGTTCCAACTGTTCCGACCGTATACTATCCCAGTTTAACCCCCTTGGACGCGGATAAGTTGTATTAGTTTCAATTACCTCCTCAGCAGTAACAATCCAATTCAGCGACCAATCGTGAGGCTGCATTGGCAAACGCGAATCTTCGACTATTTGCAAAGGATGCACTGTTGTTACAATTGGCGTATCGATTTGTACTAACCCGAATTCCTTCAACATAGCCAATTCCAAATCGGCAAAACCTGCACCTTTCCCGGTTCTTCCACCGCCCGGCCCTGCTGCTACGCAGCCGACTATTACTAAATCAATTGGCTCCATTTCTGCAAAACTTACCAATTTTCCGCAAGCAAGTGCTTTGCGGGCGATCGCACTTTCGGCAATTGATATATTTTGCCGCTGCAAATCTTCAGCAGTTAACTCTACAAAACAGCGCTCGTCTGTCAATCGCGGTACTGCCATATACAGGCGTTTTCCATCTTGCAAAGCTCGCATCCGCACCGGAATTTGTGGCGAATCTGGATTGCACTTAATCGTTTTTGCTTGTTGCCATATTGGTAAATTTGCCAATCTTTCTGCCGCCACCTGTGCACCGACAAAGTTGGGGATATGACCAAACGGATCGCCAATAGATGCGGCTTGATGCTTCAGCCCAGACCAAATTTCATATCTTAACTTGTCTTTGTCGTCGTTATATCCTGTCCAATCAGTTTTCATACTGTATTGTGTTACAATTTATCATACAGAATTATGCTTTAATACCGCCTCACTTCTTCAGTCCGCGAAGGCGGAGTTTGTTTGACTCTTGAGCGGTTTCAACCGCCGAAGAACTGTATTGTGTTACAATTTATCATACAGAATTATGCTTTAATACCGCCTCACTTCTTCAGTCCGCGAAGGCGGATTTTGTTTGTATAGTAGCCGTTTCAACCGCCGAATAACTTATATGAATTTTACCACAAAGCCCAGTTACTATCAAGTCGGCGGCAGTCTCACCAATAACGCTCCGAATTATGTCAAGAGGCAAGCCGACGACGACCTTTATAACGGATTGAAAGCCGGGGAATTTTGCTATGTTTTGAATTCCCGGCAAATGGGCAAATCTAGCTTGCAGGTGCGGACAATTCAGCGGCTGAGAAATGAAGGAATTGCTTGTGCTGCGATCGACATTTCGGAAATTGGCAACCGCGGAGTCACTCCCGAACAGTGGTATGCTGGTTTGCTACGCATTCTCGAAAATAACTTTAACCTGTCGGATATTGTCAACGTGCGGACTTGGTGGCGCGATCGCAATTTTTTAACCCCGGTTCAAAGATTGAGCGAATTCATCGAAACCGTACTGTTACCCAACATTTCCAGCAATATTGTCATTTTTATTGACGAAATCGACAGCATTCTCGCCCTAGATTTTCCCGCCGACGATTTTTTAGCCTTAATTCGCTCGTGCTACAACAAGCGCGCCAACAATTCAGAGTTCGATCGCCTAACTTGGGCCCTCTTAGGCGTAGCATCGCCGACGGATTTGTGCCGCGAGAAAAATGCCAGCAGCAATACCCCTTTTAATATTGGCAAGGCGATCGAATTAACTGGTTTTGACGAAACAGAAGCTCAACCGCTAGCAGCGGGGTTGGCAGAGCTGACAGACAGCCCTCATGAAGTTTTGACAGAGGTTTTGTATTGGACGGGCGGGCAGCCTTTTTTGACTCAAAAGCTGTGCAAACTATTGTTGGAAAATGCCGAATTAATCCCGAATTTACCCCCCCCAGCCCCCCCTTGCCAAGGGGGAGAGGAAGATGCACCCGCCCGTGGCCAAGGGGGGGAAAAAGATAAAATTAACACTTCTAAAGAGTGGGTTGAAAAGGTAGTGCGCTTGAAAATAGTGGAGAATTGGGAATCTCAGGATGTCCCAGAACATTTGTCCACAATTCGCGATCGGCTTTTCAAAGAAAACCAGCGCATTGTCAGGAGACTGGGATTGTATCAGCAAATTTTAGAACAAACTGAAATTGTCCCCGATGGTAGTGCCGAACAAATGGAGTTGCGATTAAGCGGATTAATCGTTAAGCGCGGGGAGAAATTAACAATTTCTAATCCTATTTATGAAGCTGTATTTAACAAAAAGTTAATCGAAGAAAAATTAGAAAAACTCTCGCCTTACTCGGAAGCGATCAAACTCTGGCTAAATTCTAGCTGTGAAGATGATTCCCAACTGTTGCGAGGGAGTGATTTGCAGTCAGCATTAGTTTGGGCGGCAGGAAAAAGTTTAAGAAACGAAGATTTTCAGTTTTTGACGGCCAGCCAGAAAGTTATTTTGAGCGACCAAAATCAACTGCTGCATTTAGCTACACTAGAAACAAAAAAAGCTGTGTGTGATGCCGAAAAAGCTTTGATGGAAGCTGACTCTGCCAAACAAAAAGCTAAACAGTGGATCAGAATCGGTTCTGCGGTACTGGCAGCCTCGTTACTGGCGGCGATCGCCTTTTCAACTCTCGCTTACCAGCGGTTTAAACTAGCACAAGCAAGTATTGAAATCGAACAAAATGGCAGCGATGCTTTACTGTTGGCGGTATCTCAAAAGACAGAAAACAGCGAAGCTTTATCAGAAGCTTTACTGAGGGCGATCGCCTCGGGTAAAAAATTAAAAACCTTGGTTCAAAACAAACATAAGCTAGAACAATATCCCGCAACTAGACCGCTGTTAGCCTTACAAATAATTATCGATAAAATTAGCGAAACACAGCAGATAAAAGCATCAGCACTTCCGCAAACAAAGATACATTGGCAAGCTCATAAAGGTGCAGTTACCAGTGTCAGTTTTAGCCCAAACAGGCAAATTTTAGCAACCGCCGGAATAGACGATAAAATTCGGATTTGGAATTTTTCCGGGCAAAAACTTGCTGAATGGAAAGCTTTGCAGCAGTCACTTAATATGGTAAGCTTTAGCCCAAACGGTAAATTTTTAGCTACGGCAGGAAGAGACAGCACAGTTAAATTATGGAATTTATCCGGCAAAAATGTTTCTAAATTGAAAGGAATTCAAGGCTCAGTTACCAGCATCAGTTTTAGTCCAGAAGGAAAGCTGTTAGCCGCGGCAGGAATAGACAGCAATGCTGCCATTTGGAAATTGTCAAAACAGCCAGAATTAGTATCGTCTAGCGTGAAAATACCCGGTCACAACGGTTTAGTGAGAAGCGTAAATTTTAGCCCAAGAGGCGATTTTTTAACGACTTTAGATGGCAAATCTACAGTGCGAATTTGGGATTTGTCGGGAAAGCTGAAAAAAATACTCCCCCTTCAGGCAATTGGAATCAGTTTCAGTCCGGCTCAACACCAGGATCGCTTTGCTACAGTAACATTGAATGGCAAAGTCGGGCTGTGGAATCTGTCACAAAAAGAATTAGTTAAGGAATTTCAAACCTTGCATTTTGATGCGAAATCAATTAGTTTTAGTCCCGACGGAGAACGGCTTGCTACAGTGGGAATTGACAAGACTGTGCGGCTGTGGAATTTAGCGGGGCGGCAGGTTGCTCAATTTGAGTTTGAGGAGAATGTTGTTAGTGTCAGTTGGAGTCCAGACGGAAAGCAAATTGCTGTAGCTGGAAGCAACGGCACTGTTTGGCTGAGGCAGGTGGAAGGGTTAGAAGAATTGCTGAAGCAAAGCTGCAAATTTTTCACCAGTCAACCGAAGTATTTGAGGAGAGTTTCAACTCTCTGCAATTAGGGGGCGCACCTTCCTTTAGTAAGTAGGGAAACGGCTATGCTGTGTGTTGTCAATAATCTCCAACTAGGACACGGCAATGCCTTGTCCCTACCCGTAGCTAATGACTTATGACTATCAATTTACCTTAACAGGCGAAACACTTACATTAGGATTTTTGACTCTTCTTAAGAGTTCTTGTCGGGCTAGTTCTGCATTTTGCCCTTTGGGTATTTGATATAATAATCTACAGGAACCGTCTTGAGGATTAGCTGCACAAATAATTAGTTGACCGGTGGGGGATGCACCTGCTGTGACAATATTCTCCCAGCTTCCTTTCGGTTCTGAGTTGTTGAGAATTCCCGATACTCGGGTACACCGAGTAATCGCGTCTTCTCCCGATTCATTGAAATAGTTATCAGCTAGCCACAGAATAACGGGAATATTTTTGCCTTGTTGGACAGCAATTGTAGCTGGGTAGCCGCCAGCAGCGCCGCAGAAGAATGAAGGCGTTTGGGCAAAGGCGGGACTGCTGGCTAAAATCGGAGCAACAAGGGCAATAATTGACGCGCTAAAAGCTGACTTTAAGAGCCGAAATTCCATGAGCAGTAATAAGCTTTTTCGTTTAAGGTTACTAATACTGTAAAAAGTTAGAGTGCTTTTTGCCGGGAAGATTAGGCATTTAGGGAAAAAAATAAAATTTATTCTGCAAATTTTTGGGATCGCACACACTGGCCTCCTCTAAGCCAAAACTCAGGGAAAAATGTTAGCTGACAAACACCGACGGCAGAAAATAGGTGCCGCCACAGGGGGCGCAGGCGCGAAGGTATAGGGTAAAGGTGCGGTTTTTCACCGTTTTTTGCTGAGCCTCGCTCTTCCTGAAGCCGTCCCACCTAAAGTGGAACCTGTGTTAACATCGAAAAAAATATTCTCTTTAATAATCAACAATGGGCAATGTTCTGGTGCTGAACGCCTCCTACGAACCCCTTAACATCACCAATTGGCGAAGGGCGGTAGTTTTGTTGCTGAAAGGAAAAGCAGAACAGGTAGAACACAACGGGAAATTTATTGCGCCAAACTTCCCGCTACCAACTGTGATCCGACTGCGGCATTATGTCCGAGTTCCCTATAAAGATATTCCGCTGACCCGCCGGAACATCTTGCACCGGGATGCACACTCTTGTCAATACTGCAGTTATACGGGGGACGATTTAACCCTCGATCATGTAATTCCCCGATCGCGCGGAGGAGGCGACAGTTGGGAAAACCTCGTCACCGCCTGCGTCCGCTGCAATGTCAATAAAGGCAGCCGCACGCCGAAAGAAGCGGGAATGCCGCTGCGCTATCCGCCTAGGAAACCTCACAGCGGTCTTTATTTTGAAGTCACTAAACACGTTAAGAGCGGTATGCACAAAGAATGGCAAAAATATGTAATAGGCCTTTAAAACCCCTGTCAGCGCAAGCGCGGGGGTTTTTTGCAAGAGTTGTTAGTTATGAGATTGCTTGGTTCCTGGCAACAGACACTCTGTGCATGAATTAAAAAATTAAAGAGAGAATTTACCCTCTTAAATCCGGTTTCTCGTCAGAAGTATTGGCTTTGACAACGAGGCATCTACAAAGAAACCGGGTTTAAGATAGAATGTCGCGCACATCCTGAAATAGTTAAATTGTTAATTTTTAATGATGAAAGACCACGCCCTTACCAATTCCGATGGAACATCGGGCAGCCGCGAAGGTGAACTTGATATCAGCAGCGAGGTTGTACCCGCAGTGAGTGCGCCTGCGAAACGGCGCAGCAAAGCCGAAGTTGCTTCCGAAGAGAATCGCGGCCGTCTCCGCGAGGAATTGCACGATCGCAAAGTCGAGCAATTGCGCCAAATGTTCGATCGGCACAAAGGCAATCGCCAATTAATATTACTGCAAGATTTTCCAGACCCCGACGCACTTTCAAGCGCTTGGACTTACAAATTAATTGCCGAACAGTACGATATCCAATGCGAGATTATCTACGCTGGCGCCCTCAGCCACCAAGAAAATATTGCCTTAGTTAAATTGACAGGGTTGCCGTTGCAGCGGTGGACGGTGGAAACATTAAAAACTAAGGATTTGTCGGTGTTTCAGGGTTGCGCTTTCATCGACAATCAAGGGACGACTTGTAATTTAACCGAGTATATTTTAGCGGCTGGAGTTCCGATCGCTGCCGTCATCGACCACCACAATTTGCAGGGAGAAATGAACGCAGAATTTATCGATTTGCGCCCTCAAATCCGCGCTACAGCCACGATTTTTGCCGAGTATTTACAGTCTGGACTTTTAACTCTCGACGGCAGCGTCAGCCTGCACATCAAGTGCGCTACAGCTTTGATGCACGGTTTGCGATCGGATACGATCGCCCTCAGACAAGCTCAGGAAGAGGACTTTTTAGCTGCTGCTTATTTGAGCAGGTTTTACGACCCGCAGTTGCTGAATGCGGTGTTGCAGTCGTCTCGTTCTAAGTGGGTGATGGACGCGATCGAGCGATCGCTCAAACACCGCACCGTCCAGAACAATTTTTCGATCGCCGGCATCGGCTACCTCCGCTATGACGATCGGGATTCTATTCCCCAAGCGGCGGACTTTTTAGTAACAGAGGAGAACGTACATACAGCCGTTGTTTACGGAATTGTTCACGACAAAGATGAGGAGATTGAAGTAGTAATTGGGTCGCTGCGGACTAATAAACTCACTCTCGACCCCGACGAATTCATTAAAGAAGCCTTCGGACAAGATGCTCAAGGACGCTTTTTTGGCGGTGGCAGAAGTCAAGCAGGAGGTTTTGAAATTCCGGTGGGATTTCTTTCGGGCGGGAATGAAAATAGCGATTATGCAAGGCACAAATGGGAAGTATTCGATGCTCAGATCAAGCAAAAGTTGCTGAAATTAATTAGTCCTAAAGACAATCCTGTTTACGATCATTAACTCTGGAGTTTGTAGATGCGGTCTTTCTTCCAGCAACAGCCTGTAGAGGCGATCGCTAGGTTCTGCCTCCGGTTGCTACGAGGTTTGGTCGCGTTTTTTTTTCGGCAAAAATCTCACGTTGACTATCAGTCATCGACGGACTTCAATTCTCATTAACCGGGTTTTTTAATTTTTATTGATAGTTTCCACGAAATAAGAGGGTTGAAAAACCCGGTTAATTATTGCATGAATAACAATAATAAATTTTATTCTTTTCTAAAGATACACACCAAAGAAACCGTTTGTTTAAGTATTTTTAACAGATGCAACCAAGTATTTTGGTAAAAAAAATATGTTTCTGGAGCAACGTAGTTTTATCTAATTTACTAAATTTTACAACATAATCCTTAAAATTTCATAATTTTACAGGATTATTTTCTTCCCTATAAATGCGCTAAAACCCTCACAGTTGGTGATTATTCTTGCAGTATTTTTTCGCTAATTCTTTATAAAAAAGCATCGTACAATAAGCCACCTAGAGAGGGAAAAACATAACTTTTTGGCTAATCTGCATAAAAAATAAAAATCGTACCATTTCCTCAAAAACTTTATGTTGGTATAAAGTTTTTGTTTCGTTTCTCAACCAAACAAGCAGTTGCTACAACTTGAAACAAATTATTATATTTTTTTGTGGCGGGTTAGAATAGTAAAAAAATGTTTAACAAAAAAAGGAACACGGAGATGTCTACAAAACAGACTTTCTCTTGCTCATTAGAGAAAATTCTAGAAAAAATTTCAGAAATAGCACTTCAAATCAACGAGGTCGGTGATCTGGAGACAATTTTGCAATATGCGGTAGAAGAAACCAGGGTGCTGCTGCAAACCGATCGCCTGATTATTTATCGCTTCCTACCAAAAGGAAATGGCGTAGTATGGGCTGAATCCGTTGATCCCCAGTGGCCGCGAATCCTAGGAAAACAGATTTATGCTCCTTCGTGTGAAGCCACCTGGGTAGAGCGTTACAACCAGGGACAAACGAGCAGCATTTCTGATATTCACAGCGGTGATCTTCAAGCTTGTGATGTCGAATTGCTCGATCGCCTCCAAGTTCAGGCAAATTTAGTTGCGCCAATCTTGCTAGATGGCAAACAGCAGCAATCTCCGAAGCTTTGGGGACTGTTGATTGCTCATCACTGCCGAAGTCCGCGCCAGTGGGAACCTCTCGACGTTCAGATCCTGCAACAGGTTGCAATGCACATCGGGTTGAGGATGTGGCACTTGGAATCTCACCCCCCGGTGATCGGGCCAAATCAACCGCCGGAACTCGAAACAGAACCGAATCAAACTGCGACGAATACAGAAAGCGCGCCAAGAGTCCATCATCAAAATTCTCTACAACCAGAGTTGGCCTGTTCCCTGAGCGGGGATATTGTCCATCTCAAAGCCTTTGACTTGTTGCAAAACCCGATCTGGATATTTGATATTGAGCATTGGCAAATCCGGTGGGCCAACCAAGCATCCTTGTATCTGTGGGATGCTTCCACGCGGCAGCAACTCGCGAGCCACAATTTTAGGGATATGTTGTCAGAGTCTACTCGGATTCGCTTGCAGAGCTATCTGCAGCAGTTTGAGCAAGGCCAAACCTTGTCCGAGCAGTGGACGTTTTATCCGGCCGGTCAGCCTGTTTCTGTCGGCTGTCGGTGCTCTGGCATCAGGATTGATAGTGGGCGTTTGGCAATCCTGGTCGAGGGTACGGTCGAAACCGCTCATCAAATCGAACCAGAAACCCTGCGATCTATCCAGGCACTCCGACAAACCACGCTGATGGTTTCGCTGTACACCCTCGAAGGTGTGCCGCTGCTGCAAAACCCGGCGGCATTGCGCTGTTACGGGGAGGCGCTGCACCCTGGCTCTGCGACAGATAATGCTTTTCTGAGCCGCTTTGTTGACTCTCAGGTAGGAGAGCGAGCAATGGCAGTTCTTAAGTCCGGTGAGGTATTTAGCACGGAGGCTCAAGTGATTACTCTGGCGGGAATTCGCTGGCATAGGATGGACGTGCGGTGTACCGACGACCCGGTAACAGGCAACCCGATGTTGCTCGTGAGCGAAAAGGACATTACCGACCGCCAGCATACAGAAACAGCCCTGCAAAAGAGTCAAACCCGGTTGTCAGAAGCCCAGCGGGTTGCCCGCATCGGTAACTGGGAATGGGACGTAATTACGGGTAAAATTACCTGGTCTCCCGAACTCTTTGAGATTGTGGGACGCGACAGCGCCCTAGGCGAACCTACCTATGAAGAAAACCTGCGGCTTTACCATCCCGAAAGTGCCAAACACCTACACCTGGTAGTTCAACGAGCGCTCACTCACGGGCAGCCTTATCTATTGCGCCTCAAAGTCTTGCGCCCGAATGGTTCTATCCGCCATACCGAAGCCAGAGGACAGGTCGAACTCAATGCAGAGGGACAAGTCATTCGGTTGTTTGGTACATCCCAAGACATTACGGATCTTGTCCAGGCGGAAACAGAACTCAGAGAAATGAGTACAGCTCTTGCTAATGCGGTGGACGGCATCTCGCGGCTGGATATTTTCGGACGGTACATCACCGTTAATCAAGCCTACGCCAATATAGCGGGTTATCAACCTGAAGAAATGGTGGGTATGAATTGGCAGAAAACAGTTCATCCCGAGGACTGCGACAGGATGATAGTGGCTTATCAAAAAATGCGAGCCGAGGGCCGAGTGGAGGTTGAGGCCCGCGGTATCAGGAAAGATGGTTCGATTTTTTACAAGCAATTGGTGATGTTGGCAGCCTACGACTCGCAGGAGCGAGCGATCGGGCATCACTGCTTTATGAAGGATATCACCGATCGCAAGCAAGCAGAAGCAGCATTACAACAAGAGTTTCAGCGTCTGGGTATGGTGATTGCTACCCAACAGGAAATCGCCATCCGCAATCCCAATCTCGATGCAGTCATGGCTGTTATTGCAGAGAGGACTCAAGATTTGACCCGCGCCGATGGAGCAGTGATTGAAATGGTTGAAGGGGATGAATTGGTGTATCGGGCAGCCAGTGGTATTGTCTCCGCCTATGTTGGATTACGGCTCAAAGTAGGGACAAGTTTATCGGGAAAATGTATTGAGACCGGCCAAATCATGCTTTGCGAGGATTCAGAAACCGATGCACGGGTAAATCTGGCTGCCTGTCAGCGCATTGGCCTCCGGTCAATGGTGGTTGTTCCCTTATTCTATCAGGACGATCGGGTTGGGGTCTTAAAAGTGCTTTCAGCTAAACCCTCTGCCTTTACAGAGTCAGATATCCAGACTTTACAACTGATGGCCGGGTTTTTGGCGGGTAGCCTCCATCTGGCTTCAGAGTTTGATGCCAAAAACATTCTCCTGAGTCAATTACAGGAAAGCGAGGAACGGTATCGTTCTGTGATTGCGAGCATGACAGAAGGCGTCGTACTTCAGCTAGAAGACGGACAAATTACTACCTGTAATGCTAGTGCCGAAAGGATTCTAGGGCTGACCCCCGAACAAATGATTGGCCGTACATCCATAGATTTAGACGGGCGAACCGTTCGGGAAGATGGCTCCCCCTTCCCTGGCGAACAGCATCCGGCAATGATCGCCCTCAGGACGGGACAACCGGTATCAAATGTGCTGATGGGGATTCACAAATCGGATCGAACGCTGACTTGGATTTCAATTAATTCTCAACCGCTGTTCCATCTCAATCAGTCTCAACCCTATGCAGTAGTGACGACTTTTGCTGATATTACAGAACGCAAGCGGGCCGAGGAGATGCTCAGACACCGGGCGGAACAAGAAAGATTAATTGCTACGACAGATGGGTTAACACAAGTAGCAAACCGCCGCTGTTTTGATGAGCGATTGCAGTCGGAATGGTACCGGCTGATGCAGGGGAAACAACAGCTTTCGTTGATTATGTTGGATGTAGATTATTTCAAGCGATATAACGATTGCTACGGACATCAAGCTGGGGATACTTGTTTGGTGCAAGTGGCGAAAGCTGCTGCTGCCTCGGTTAAACGTTCTACCGATTTGTTCGTGCGCTATGGGGGCGAAGAATTTGCTGCTATCCTGCCGAGTACGGATGCAGCAGGGGCGATCGCGGTTGCTGAGTCGATACGTCAGGCAATCCGATATTTGGCAATTCCTCACGAGCAATCTGATGTGAGCGCGATCGTGACTGTTAGCATGGGAATTGCGACTGTGATTCCCTGCTTGGGAACATCACCGGATGAACTCGTTGCCGTCGCCGATCGAGCATTATATGATGCGAAACGACAAGGGCGCGATCGCTACAAAAGCGCAAACCCGATGACGGCGGGAGATTTCAATGCAGTTGTAGAATAGGCAAAAGGTAGGTATATCCTAGACAGCGCCTAGAAAAACGGGACACAATGCCTGGAAGTATTGATATATGGTTATTTACCTGATCCGGCACGGTATCGCAGCCGCACCCGAAGAATATGATACAGACTCAGAACGCCCGCTGACTAAAGAGGGCGATCGTAAAACCAGGAAAATTGCCCAACGGCTGTACGAACTCGAAATTCAGTTTGACCTGATTCTCACCAGTCCCCTACTGCGGGCGCAGCAAACCGCTCAAATCCTGCAAACAGTCGGTTTGAGTTCCAAAATAGAAGAATCCGGCGCCCTCGCACCTTCAGGAGACATCGGAAACTGGCTGGAGTGGTACAAACAGTGGCAGGAAATAGGTAGCCGCAGCTTGGCCCTGGTGGGCCACCAACCAGACTTAGGCCACTGGGCAGAAACTTTGCTTTGGGCTCGATCGCAAGATGCCCTGATTCTCAAAAAAGCAGGTATCATCGGCTTAATCCTCCCGGAGACAGGCTCCCCAGTTGGCCGCAGCCAAATGTTTTGGCTGACTCCGCCCAAGTTTTTGCTGCACTAGAAACAGCGAACCGCCCCGACATTAACAGGACGCGCCAGCCCTCTTAAACCTGCATTCTCGGACGGAGAAACCGGATTTGAGGGGCGACAATACCCAGCGGTGCGATCGGGCTGTCTGTTGAAAAACCCGGTTTCTGAACCGCAATTAAATGATTATTTGTCAACACTGTGACACTATCTTCGTTTCTGGTAATGTACTTTTAGTAGATTGAACTCACACAAAACGGTATCGCAATGGTCGTCGGCGAATTCAAACCAGGTTTAGAAGGTGTTCCCGCCACCTTGTCCAGCATTAGCTACGTCGATGGACAAAAAGGGTTGCTGGAATATCGCGGGATTAGCATCGAGGAACTGGCACTGAAAAGCTCCTTTCTCGAAACTTCATATTTATTAATCTGGGGGGTACTTCCGACAAAGGAAGAACTCGAAGCTTTCGAGCATGAAATTCGCTATCACCGCCGGATCAAATATCGCATCCGGGACATGATGAAATGCTTTCCAGAAAGAGGACATCCCATGGACGCCCTGCAAGCTTCAGCGGCCGCCTTGGGCTTGTTCTACTCCCGCAGAGCTCTGGCTAACCCAGCATACATTCGAGAAGCTGTAGTGCGGCTGCTAGCAAAGATTCCCACAATGGTAGCAGCGTTCCAGCAAATGCGGCGGGGAAATGACCCGGTGCGGCCGAGAGATGACTTGGACTACTCGGCTAACTTTCTTTATATGCTCAACGAGCAAGAACCCGATCCGCTGTTAGCTAGCATTTTTGACACTTGTCTGACTCTCCACGCTGAACATACAATTAATGCCTCTACATTTTCGGCAATGGTAACAGCTTCGACGCTGACAGACCCTTACGGGGTAATTGCTTCAGCAGTTGGCACTTTGGCGGGGCCGCTGCACGGGGGAGCTAATGAAGAAGTGATTGATATGTTGGAGCAAATTGGTTCGGTAGAAAACGTGCGGGCTTTTGTCGAGAAGAGCGTTGCAAATAAGGACAAAATCATGGGTTTCGGTCACCGAGTTTACAAGGTGAAAGATCCGAGAGCAACTATTCTTCAGAGGTTAGCGGAACAGTTGTTTGAGAACTTCGGCCACGACGATTATTACGACATTGCTGTCAAGTTGGAAGAAGTGGTTGAAGAGAAATTGGGTCACAAAGGAATTTATGCAAATGTAGATTTCTATTCTGGTCTGGTTTACCGAAAAATGGGAATTCCGCTGGACTTGTTTACGCCGGTTTTTGCGATCGCCCGTGTTGCTGGCTGGTTGGCCCACTGGAAGGAACAGCTAGAGGCAAACCGCATTTACCGCCCGACTCAAATATATACGGGGACTCACGGTGCTCCTTATATTGCGATCGAGGACAGGCCCCCATCCTAAAGCACAATTATTAACCCAGATAGGGCAATGGCGAGAGGAATTGTTTTGCTTTCGTGAAGTGTTGAATTAAAAATTGCTTTCGCGTTGCGAGTCAGGAAGCAATCTCTGTCTGCCAAAAGGTGCCGTGCTGGGTTGCAGCCCTCTTGTACGTTGTGCTGTTTGTTGGCGACAATAGTAAGAAGTGACGATTTTCAGGAACTCCGGTCCTCAGACTTGCGGGTCTGAGGCTTTTTATTGGAATATCAAAGTTGCAGCCGATTTAGGGGCGAATTCACCAAATAGGTAAAATTGGAGGCAATACGGTTCAGTTAAGGCTATGCAGTGCTTAAAACAATAAATACAGGAGGATTCATTATGATTCCTGTACCTCTGTGTTTAACTTGTTTAGACCGAAACTTTGAGACAGGCTTTTTCACGACTCTTGGGTTGTTTCTCGGAACTCTTTCCGGTATATTTTGATCGAGAATCTCCCAAGTTAACCAACTTAAAAAAAGGGGAGTTCTTGTGGTTGTAACCCCTGAAATTTTGGGAGGGCGCGACGAATAACTCGTAATGTTCCCGTAAAAGAAAGACGCAATGGTGAAACCCCTGCGCTGCTTGCTGCTTGAAAAATTAATGACCGTACCGCCCAATGTCCTATTAGTAAACCATAAATTTCTTGGACCACCTCCTTGGGTCTTTGAGAACGAATATGAGTTTTTCGTCCTAATAAATGTACTTTGATTTCATCGATCGTATT
>NZ_JAUBUI010000218.1:0-1344 GCF_036705385.1 Microcoleus sp. B3-A4
TCATTCTCTCCCAGCGCGGTGGCTCAAGTTCTACTTTTGTCACCGTTCTCATCTTTGGTTAGTCTAAACTACAGTAAGATCGTAAAATCTTCTCAAGACTCATGTTTAAACTTTACGAGTATTCCCCCTCGGGCAATTGCTATAAAGTTCGCTTGCTGTTAACTCAGCTTAATATTCCCTTCGATCGCACAGAAATTAATATTCTCGAAGGAAAAAGCCGCACACCTGAATTTTTGGTCAAAAATCCCAATGGCCGCATTCCGGTGTTAGAAATCGCACCGGGTAAATTTGTGTTTGAATCGAATGCAATTATGTTTTACTTGAGCGAAGAAACTGAGTTTTTCCCCACGGATAAATTTGAACGGGCTCAAGTTATGCAGTGGTTGTTTTTTGAACAGTACAGCCACGAACCTTTTATTGCTACTTCTCGTTTTTGGTATTTGATAGGGAAAGCACAAGAATATCAGGAAGCACTTCAACAAAAACAAGCACCGGGTTATGCTGCTTTGGGGGTGATGGAACAGCATTTAGCAGAAAATGAGTTTTTTGCGGGCGATCGCTATACTATTGCTGACATCGGTTTATTTGCTTACACTCACGTTGCTGGTGAGGGGGGATTTGATTTAACCAGATTTCCAGCCATTCAAACTTGGATCGATCGCGTAAAAAGTCAACCTCGATATATAAAAATTACACAAGGAAATTAAAATGAGGCTAATTACATCAAAGCTCGAAATCGTTCATCATCTCGGATACTGTCAAAATCTGGGTTGTGTTTTGCTGCGCTTCGGCTTCGACGAGGTGCAATATCAATCGCTTTCTGTAGATTATCGATAGCCTGTCCAATATCACCTTGTAGTGCGTAGCAGCAGGCTTTACCGTAATAGCCACTCTCATGCTTAGGATCTTGCTTAATCGCTTGTTCAGAATCAGCAAGGGCTTCGGTGTATCGACCAGCCCTAGCCAAAATAATGCCACGATTAGCCCGGAGTAGCACTTCTTCAGGCTTTAATTTAATTGCTTCATCAATGGCTGTAATAGCTTTCTCAAAATTTTTGAGAAGACTTAATGTTAGTGCTTGAATGTTCAGTGCTTGATAATTCTTAGAATCAATCTTAAAAGCTCCATCGCAAGCAGTAAGGGCTTCCTCATATCGCCCTAGAATATTGAAAACAGTCCCTCGAATTAGCCAAGCAAAAACATATTCCGGATCGAGGTAAATAGCTTTTTTAGAACTTTCCAGCGCTTCCTCATATCGCTCTAGATAATTGATATCATGTCCGGTAGTACAACCATAGTAAAATAGCTAAGTATACCCTTTGTAAAAAGCATCCTATCTAACCA
>NZ_JAUBUI010000219.1:0-1331 GCF_036705385.1 Microcoleus sp. B3-A4
GGACTCGATCCGATCGCGCTCGACTATCCTACAGAGTGCATCAACAATGAATTTAATTGAAGCAATTAAATCAGTACCTGACCACCGACATCCGAGGGGAATTAGGCATCCCTTATGGCTGATACTCATGATAATTTTATTGGGCAGTTGTACGGGATATTGGGGATATAAGCCCTTAGCTGAATTTACGAAAAATCATCGCTCAACTCTGATAAAACTCTTTAACCTCCCACCAGATATTTGTTTTCCATGCGACTCAACTTTTAGAAACATCATTCTCTCATTAGATTTTGAGGTAATTGCCGTCATTTTTAATATATGGGCAGGGCAGACATTACCGAGAACGCCAGGAGAATTGATGGCAATTGATGGTAAAAGTATCAAAAGCACAAGTGTTGGGGGTAATAGTTCTTACCAAAATTTTGTGAGCCTGGTTTCTGTGTACAGTCACAATCGCGGGTGGGTAGTCCGACATAAAGTCATGGAAAATCAGCAGCGAAGTGAAATCGAAGCTGTGGAGGAACTCGTGCAAGAACTTGCGGGTTCTCAAGTAGTAATTACTGCTGATGCACTGCACACTCAAAAAAAACTATTCAGTTAATTATTGATGGAGGTAATGACTACATAATTACTCTCAAAAAAAATCAATCTAGTCTGTTTAAAATGGCTCAAAAATTGGTCGAATCTGTGGGTGCGAGCGATTCAGCTCAAACCTCAGAACGCTTGCATGGCCGCACCACAACTCGCTCTACTACAATTTATCCCGTATCTGCTCAGTTATTACCAGCGTGGGCTGGTGTCAAACATATAATTGCTATCAAAAGAATCGGCAGTAGGTGGGAAGGCAAAAAAAGTCGTCGTCGGTTAGTTGATTTCCATGAAACGCATTATTATTTAAGTAGTAAGGATTGGTCGGCAAGCCAATTTGCGTCGGCAATTCGAGGACATTGGTTAATAGAGAATCGGCTGCATTGGGTTAAAGATGTGACGCTAAATGAGGATAACTGCATCCATCGAGGTGGCAATGCACCTGCGAACTGGGCAATGGTCAGACAATTTTTACTATCTCTAGCTCGGATGCTCGGTACAAATACACTTCCTGAAGCTTTAAGATTTATGGCCAATCAACTTGAATATGTTAGCGAATTACTTTTCGGTTTATCTCATCAAGACAAACCAATTAAATCTGGCGCGTGATCGTCAGCAAATAGCCTAGCCCCACTGGTTTACTCTTTTGACAATTAATCCACCCTGCTATTCGATAGTGAATAGGGGTGTGCGACTTTGCTAGAAGCAACCGCAACCATTGATGCTGATAAACTGATGCGCAT
>NZ_JAUBUI010000220.1:0-1320 GCF_036705385.1 Microcoleus sp. B3-A4
AGAGTAATCCAAGGAAAAAATGATCCAAAATCAGGGATACTAAGAGAATAATTAATGTGCAATCTGCTGTATGTCTCCAGAATCGTTAATGCAACTAAGTGATAGTCTGAGGTCGTTGTACATCAAGACAGCAAAAAAACTAAAGGGAAGTGACCGAAGACAATTCATGGCAGAGGTGGTGAAAGGATGGGGAAGAGGAGGAGCAACAATAGCAGAAAGAGAACTAGGATGGAATCGACGGACAATTCGGAAAGGGATGCAGGAATTAGAGCATGGAATATCGATAGCAGACTCATTCCGACTCAGAGGCAGTAAACCAATTGAACATAGGCTGCCAAACTTACTGTCAGATATACGCTCAATTGTAGAGCCACAAAGCCAAACAGACCCGAGTTTTGATAGTACCCGTTTGTATACCAGACTATCAGCAGCGCAAGTTCGTCATCAGTTGATAGAAATCAAAGGGTATCAAGATCAAGAACTCCCAACAGCGGAGGTAATTCGACAACGATTAAATCAACTAGGTTATGGATTAAAAAGGGTGGCTAAAACAAAACCAATCAAACAGATACCAGAAACAGAAGCCATCTTTAAAGAAGTTAACCGCATTAATCAGCAAGCGGATGATGACTCAACAACATTGAGAATTTCTATAGATGCCAAGGTGGGAATCAAAATTGGAGAGTTCGACAGAGGTGGAAAGACCCGTGCCAAAACTGTGGCCTACGACCACGACTTTTCAACTTTTCCAGCAATTACCCCTTACGGGATTTTTCTACCTGAAGGGAGCGAATTATTTCTATTTTTCGTACAGTCGAAACTAACGGCTGATTGTATTGTTGATATTCTTGAGCAGTGGTGGATGAGTGTCAAAGACCGCTTTGCTCACATTCAGAAATTAGTCATCAACCAAGATAATGGGCCAGAAAACCATTCCCGACGGACTCAGTTTATGTATCGTATCCTTGAGTTAGCTCACAAATTTCAACTGACAATTCAACTAGCTTATTATCCTCCTTATCACAGTAAATATAATCCTGTCGAACGCGCTTTTGGTTGGCTTGAGCAACATTGGCGTGGTAGCTTACTCAACAGTGTTGATACCGTACTCCGGTTTGCTTCTACCCTAACTTTCAAGGGCAAAAATCCTGTGGTTACTTTAGTTGAACAAGTTTACCAGACAGGAGTTAAACTGACGCAACAAGCAATGGCGCAAATCGAAGAGCAGATTTATCGCTTGCCAACTTTGACTAAATGGTTCGTTGAAATCTTTTGTCGAAGTGAGTGAAATTTTGGATCATTTTTTCGTTGGAACACTCT
>NZ_JAUBUI010000084.1:0-24939 GCF_036705385.1 Microcoleus sp. B3-A4
GCTTCTGTGATTTATTGCGTAAGCGTTGCTTGCCGTAGGCGTCGCATCCCTCTTTAAAAACTGTCCGGAGTATTGTTATTTTCGATCGATTCTACCATTTTGTGACCGACACCTCCTGCCGAAGCGGGATTTTAGCCTGTGACGAGCCTCTCACTCGCCACAACGCCAACTTGAAAATTAAGATTAACTAACGCCGCCAGCCCGTGACAGACAGCGCCAAAAATGCCATCTGCTTCATAAATAGCACCAATCCCAGCAAGTTCCTGGTTATCAGCAAAATCCCACATTGTACCGTGTCCCCCAGCGTAGAAAATAGCGCCATGTTCTGCGGGGTCAATTTGTGCAGGATTGAGGATATGTTCCACTCGCGCCACCTGCCGCCCACCACTTTTGGCGAGTTATATTTCGCAGGATAATTGACGTTGCTCCAAAACTGCTCGTACCTAATTTAAGAGCAATTAGACAAGCCGTTGCATCGGGATTTGGCTTTAGCGTTCTTCCCGACTACTTGTGTGCAGTTTGCTTGGGTAAAAAAAACAGAAAATAATAAGCTCCTAGTTTGGGGTGTACTTTATCCAATTGCAAACCGTTATTTCAATGAGCCATTTGCGTAAAAATACTTGAAATTAGCCCTGTTTTGTATAACTAAAAACCGATTTTCTGGGTAAGTTTTTCCAAATATAACTTGTTAAATAAAATATAGCATATCAACAAAAAATAAATAATGTGGGTAACACAAAGCTCATGCGTTTTAGTGAAGTGACATAATTTTAACATATTAATTTATAGATTTCTTTTATAAAAATCTCTGGAATAAAGCCGATTAAAGTAATGTCAATCCTGCAAGTTCCTACTGAATCAAAACGTCAAGTGGCTGAAAATATAGAGCAGCGAACAGCCCGGTTAGCAGCGCAATTACGAGCCACTGGGATTGACATTGAACAACTATGAAACAACCTTAATGAGAAGTTAAACCAACCTTATCTTTGCCTTGATGCAAGTTTAGTATGCTTTGTTTAATTCACCGGAAAAGCTGATGCAACTATCACGACGAAAGTTTTTTACCTTGGCAGGAGCGAGTGCTGCTGGCACTTTGATGATGTCTCCTCTAGAAGCGCTTTATGCCAGAAAGGCGAATGGTCAATCAGTAGTTGGGGGAGGGTATGGGCCCCTCGTAGCCGATCCGAATGGATTGTTAGATTTACCCCGTGGGTTTCAGTATCGGGCTTTTTCACGAACCGGCGAAATGATGAGCGACGGTTCCCCTGTTCCCGGCGGTCACGATGGCATGGCGGCTTTCCCAGGTCCCCAAAACACGGTGATTCTGGTTCGCAATCACGAACTGAGTCCGAATTCTACAACACAAGTTTTGGGTCCAAATCCTTACGATCCTCTTTGCAAAGGCGGAACAACCACACTACAGGTTGGACCCAATCGTCAGCTCGTCAACCACTACGCTTCGCTTAGTGGCACCTATCGAAATTGTGCGGGCGGCCCGACTCCCTGGGGTTCTTGGATTACTTGCGAGGAAAATGTCTCGACTCTGGCGACAAATAGACCGGGCAATCCGACAAATGTCTCGAAATCTCACGGCTACAACTTTGAAGTTCCGGCTCTGGCAACGGTTCCAGTGAATCCCGTACCTTTAGTTGCGATGGGACGGTTTAACCATGAAGCTGTGGCGATCGACCCCAAAACCGGAATTGTCTACGAGACTGAAGACCAAAGAGATAGCCTCTTCTATCGCTTTATCCCCTCTCAACCGAACAATTTAAGCGCCGGCGGCACTCTGCAAGCGCTAAAGATTAAGAATATGCCTAAGGCAAAGACTTTTGCCGGCTTTACCAAGGGTCAACCAATGCCAGTGGAATGGGTGACAATTGACAATCCTGACCCTGCTACGGATACGGTACGGGTTGAAGGTTTCGGTAAAGGTGCTGCCCAGTTTGCTCGTGGAGAAGGCATTTGGTACGGCAATCGTGAAGTTTATTTCTGTTGTACGAACGGTGGCTCTGTTGATGCCAATGGCAGACCCAACGGATTTGGTCAGGTTTGGCGGTATCTTCCCGATCGAGATACGATCGAACTTTTTGTTGAGGCTAAATCGGCTGACGAACTCGATGGTCCTGACAACATTGTTGTGGCACCTTATGGTGATCTGATCATTTGCGAAGATGGCAATGATGAGCAGTTCGTGGTGGGCGTAACTCCCAACGGGGAACTGTATCGTCTGGCAAAAAATGCTATCAACGATAGCGAGTTTGCCGGAGCCTGCTTCTCGCCGGATGGTAACACTATGTTCGTTAATATCCAAACCCCAGGCATCACGTTTGCCATTTGGGGTCCTTGGAAGTCTCAACGAGGAGCATAACATTCCTGCCTTATAGTGCGAGCATTTTATTTGCCTGTAAAACGCTCTTATGTTCGCACTATGCAAAAGATAGTGAATCACGCCGGATTGTGGCAACATCCGGTGTGGGTTCTCTATAAGCCTATGAAAGTTTAACGGTTTGTGGGAGTTTGAAGAGTCGTGCAATACGTCAGACAGTCGAAACGAGTGTTTTATTCTTTGGTAATGATGTCGATCGCCTTTGGTGTTGACCTATGTCAATCTAGTGGTTCAGTCGCTCAAACACCGGTTGATTACGTTTGCTATATACAGAAAAGTGATGGTCAAACGATCGACTTAGGTAAGCTTTGTGGAAGTAGTAGCAGAGACCGCCCGAAGGCTTTACAGCCAAATGATCAGGCTTTTATTAATAATTACCAACAATCGTTGAGCAAACGGCTCAAGTCATCCTCATCCGATGCTGTGTCTCGCCTTCAACGAAATCCCCAAGCCGCTATCGAACGTGCGCGCGGGATATGTAATGCACTCAGTGCGGGAATGTCGATCGACTTGCTGCAACCTCAAGGCAATGCTGAAGTTGATGCGCTTAACGCTTTGGCTCCTAAATATTACTGCCCTGAGTTTGATGACTGAGCAAGGAAGTCTGAGTGGGGCGATTGCCTCTGCCATTACTGGCGCTTCAGAAGTAGGAGCGGCGGCTCGGATTGCCTCTGTGAGGTCAGTTGGCAGGTAACAGAGCAAGGAAGTAACTAGATTTTGAAGGGAAGAAAGGGTTGATTAACGGTAAGACTTTTTCTGATATTTGCTAACAATCACTTACATTTACAAAATGTCTTTATGCCATCTAAATTGAATTTAGCCGAGCCGATGAACGGTGACAAACCTTCGTAGTGAGGAGCTTCTTCTTTTCGGCCTTCTGAGCCTGTACCTCATCCTAATGAGAACTGGTATAATATCCTCTTCATCACCGTTGATCAGCCGTAAAAAATTCCAAATTAATCGAGGCAGCGCAACAACAAACCTGTCATAAAAAAGGGCTGGCAATTATACCAGCCCTTCAACTAATTTTAGATGTTAAATTAGCCGTAATTTAACATCTAAAACCTCAAATCAATCTAGCTTCTGTCAGTAGCAGCTACTGGCTCAAAGCTTGGAACCACCAACTCATCATTCTGCTTGGTGAGTTGATTGTACAGCCTTTCGGTATTCGGGAAATTCGCAGCGGGCAGAGTCGGAAAGCGACGGTAAGGAACAGTATCCTCGCCAAACGCCTCGGCATATTCAACGCTGTTCAACATCGCGTTGATAAAGCCCTTAATCCCTTTACTTGCCAAGATTTGGTTGTAGGTCCGAATCTCCGCTTGATTGCGGGGAGCGCGGCCCAAGAAGTGCTTGGTTCCCAACTCAATCACCTTAGTATTGGGATAAGGTGCGTAGAACTGTTTGATGTACAGCGATGAGCAGCCCAAAGCTTCAATGAACTCCTTGAGATTGATTTCATTGTTGCCCAGTTTGCTTTCCAGCGCCGTGAATTCATTCTTCACAACATACGGGTTGATGTCGCGCTCAAAAATTTGACGGTAAGCAGCTTGAATTAAAGTTTTCAAAGCTACTTTGTCCGAAGTAGTCGTCAGCTTGAACACCTTAGTTTGTTCGCGCCGCCTGCTGACACCTTGAGCGAGGCTATTTTGTAACTCGAATTCGCCCCGATCGAGCGCAGTGCCGAGTTCGATAAACCGAGGAGTTTCTGGCGTCTGAGCTTGGACATTTTGCTCAGCGACGGAACCCGATCGCATCGTCCGCATCGACAAACCACCGGGAGTCACATAGCGCTCGTAGGGAACTGTATCTTCCCCAAAAGCTTCGTTGTACTCCGTGCTGTCGAGGATGGCATCGACCAGCGCGTAAAAACCCTTCTTGGAACAAATGTCAAAGTAAGCGTTCATTTCCTGGCGGCCGTAGGTAGGGCGTCCCAGGAGTCGGCGGTGAATGTACTCGATCGCCTTACAAACGTACAGCTTGCTCCAGTACATATTGCGGAACACGTCAGACTTCGCCAACATCCGAATAAACTCGCGCATCGGAATCTCGCCGTTTTCCAGCTTAATTTCCGCCACCTTTTGGCGCTGGCCGTCGAACACGTCGCGACCGAACACTTGCAGGTAAGCAGCCCGAATCACCGCTTGGGTGGAACTTTCGGTAAATTTGACACTGGAACTGTTGCTGTAGCTGCTAGAGACACCGCGGGCAGTTTTCTTGGAAGCGACATAGTTGCTCGGTAACTGGTCTAATTTAAAGACCTTGGGGCCCAGAGAACCAGGAGCAGCACCGCGAGCCGCCGGATTGCTCAACTGATTGTCAATACCTGCACCTTGACGGATCAGGATGCGGCGGGTGTCTTTGCCGAAGGGAGCCGGACGGCTCTTGGGGTTGCGAGTTTCTTGCGGGAAAATCGCGCCAAACTGAATTTCTAAGGGGTCATTACCAACACCGTAAACGTGCTGGTCTGGCAGAGGCTGGTTGTAGCCAGCAAACAAGGTGATGAACTGAGGAACCTTGCGGAACGGAGCGCTGAAATTGAACAAATCAATTTGCGGGCCCCAGTTGCGACACTCCTGAGCTTCTTGGCCCAAACCGCGTAGGTAAGGCACTGTTTCTTCGCCGAAGTAATCGGAATACTCCTGGGAATAAACCATCGCGTCTACGAGGGCTGGCAGGCCGCCTTTGCTGACGATCGCAAAATACTTGCTAAATTCCTCCCGCGAGCTCAAACCGCGACCCAAGAAGTGGCGGGCGGCCAATTCTACAGCGCGGCTGTTGACAAACGGCTCGTAGAATTGCTGGCGGTACAGAGGAGATTTACCCAACCGGCGGATAAACTCTTTCATCGAGATTTCGCCATTTTTGACCTTGGATTCCAAGTCAGAAATGCTTTGGCTGTATGCGCGGCTAATGTCGCGCTCAAAAACTTGGCGGTAAGCTGCTTTGATTACTTCTAGCTTTTCCCCCCCAGACAGGCCGGTTTTCATGACGAATTTCGACCGTCGCTCGGAGGCGTTGAAGTAGATTTGGGGCAGTTGCAGCCCTTGCTGGTCGTTGCTTTCGCGCTGCCGCACCTTGTCTGAAGGTGTGGGAGCTTTGAATTCGGTAATTGCTACGTCGAAATACTGTCCGACGATCGCAGCGGCCTCTGCATTGTTTCTGAAATATCCCAAAGATGCTGCCTTCATTTCCTGCATTGCCACAATTGTGGCCGCCGAAGAGCAAGCATTTTCGATGATTTCCCGCAATCCGCGCACGTTCACCGAAATAATGTTCGGGTCGCCAGCTACGATCGCGTAGGTGATGTAGCGCAAAAACCAGCTCAAGTCGCGCAGAGATTTTGTCATGTTGCCCGGGCCGTAGCGCGAGACATTGATCGGCTGAAATCCTGCGGGCAGTGGGCCGCTGTAGCCGCCACCGTTGCCAGCAAATAGATTTCCTAGCCCCAAGAATCCGCCGCCGCCACCGCCGTTGCCGCCGCCTGCGCGACCTTCAACGTAGGTAACAGTTCCCAGTTTCATGCCTTCAGAGACATTCCCCGACCCGCCACGAGCCGCGCCTGCTACAGCCATCGCAGGTTCTTGTGGTCTTTCCAAAAATGCCAGCGGGGAACCGCCGGTAAAAATCCGGTTGGCTGCGCGGGATACTATCAGTTCCGAGTTTTTGGTCAGCGTCGCAGAGATATCGATCCGAAGAGCCCCTGAACTGAAATAACTTGCCAGTTCGCTGAGTTCGCCCCGCTGTAGAAAGCGGTCTTGCTGTTCTGCTTGCGAAATTGTTGCGACCGGTACAGTTTGATATAGTTGCGGACGCGCAACCGAGCTTCCACCACTTGCTTTTACAGTCATTAGACTCTTTCGCTCCCTATCCAAATAGTTGCAGCATTTAACCCGACTAACCTTGCCTTCTCATGCAGGTCAAAGTAGGTATTTTTGCTTTGTTTACTTTTTGCCTTTACCTGTCACGAGGTTCGGGCGCGCTTACTTTCTTAGATTAAAATGTTTTGGTTTCATCTTTCTGCCAGCGGGGAAATGTCCGATCCGAAGGCAGGCACGGGGTACTCCCTCCGCTGCGCTCCGCCGGCATACCCGTGGAAAAAAAGACTCGGCAGGAGAGTTGCCTTTGGGCGATTGCAGCAAGTGCCGTGAATTAAGGGAAAAGAAAATCAAAAATTTTCTTCTGCCTTTTTCTGGATCTGTGACTTTCTGCGGAAAGACGCCTCCGCTTCACCCGAAAGCTCTGCGGTGGGTTATTGACAGTCCTCGTTTGTTAAAAAGCCTGCCGACATTTATTGTATAGATTTAAGAGAACGTATATGAGAAAAAATGATAAGTTTTATTACGCACAAGCTGTCAGGGCTTGGCAGTCATGGGTTGGTCGATCGCCCGATCCCTCTGTTTGAGGCTTGCCCAACGCCAGCGAATCGACACTTTTGTTGCGAGTAACGCAGCCACAGAAGTGCATGGCGTAGCGCTGTTACCCCGTAGCTACTGACAACCAATCTCAAAACCCACGCACTATTACCTCACCTATGGATACTACGCCTGATATCAGTGCTGCCGTGCGGCGGCTTTACGATACTTTCCCTTTCCCGCCCGATCCTTTGTCAGATGAACCGCCTCCTGGGTACAACTGGCGCTGGAGTTGGCCTGATGCTTACAATTTTTGCACCGGCCAAAAGCCGCCAAAACTCGATATTCGGATTTTAGATGCTGGCTGCGGCACTGGTTCGAGCACCGATTATCTGATTCACCTCAATCCCGAAGCTTCGGTGACGGCGATCGACCTGAGTGCGGGTGCTTTGAAAGTAGCACAAGAACGGTGTCGGCGATCGGGGGCGCGGGAAGCTGATTTCCGCCACCTCAGCCTGTACGATGCCGCCGAGTTAGAGGGCGAGTTTGATTTGATCAACTGCGTGGGCGTGCTGCACCACTTACCCGATCCAATCCGGGGCATTCAAGCGCTGGCGGCGAAGTTGGCGGAGGGCGGTTTGATGCACATTTTTGTGTATGCTGAGCTCGGACGCTGGGAAATTCAATTGATGCAAAGGGCGATCGGACTTCTTCAAGGCCCGCAAAAAGGTGACTATCCCGATGGTGTGAAAGTCGGTCGTCAAATCTTTGCTTCTTTACCAGAAAACAACCGTCTTGTCAAGTACGAAAAACAGCGTTGGGCAGGAGAAAATCAGCGGGACGAATGTTTTGCTGATATGTACGTTCACCCGCAGGAAATTGACTACAATATTGAGACTTTGTTCGAGTTAATTGACGCTTCGGGATTGGAATTTATCGGTTTCTCAAATCCGGGATATTGGCAGTTAGAAAGACTTTTGGGGAAAGCGCCGGAATTGATAGAAAGAGCTCAGGGTTTGACGGAACGGGAGCTTTATCGATTAATTGAATTGTTGGATACGGAAATCACTCATTACGAGTTTTTCTTGGGCAAAAAGCCTGTTAATAAAATTGATTGGTCGGACGATCAGGCACTTTTGGCAGCAATTCCAGAGTTGAGTAGTTGTATGCACGGTTGGCCTAGTCAACAAGTGTTTGATTGCAACTACCAATTGCTCAATTTGTCAAGTGCTGAATTTGAGTTTCTGCAAGCTTGCAATACCAAAACTGTGGGAGAGATTTTGGCGGATGTGGATATGGGATTGGATGAAGTGCGATCGATCTTATCAAAACAGCTCATTTTGCTAACACCCGGTAAAATCTAAGGGCGGGCAAGATGCTTAACTCCTCTCCACAATCAAATTAGCTTTTTGTGGAACAGGCATCTTGCCTGTTCTTTGCTCGGAGTATAATTGATGTTAAATTCCCAATTAATCAAGGTTTTACAGTTGGAGGATTAACAGCCGTAATTTGTGAATAACGAGCGAAATCAGCAATGTTAAAAGTTAGGATATGGGTTAAACCATGAACTAGCATAGCAGCAACTAGCCGCGCATCATGAACGTTAACACCTACAACCTTATGTGTTATCACCAGTCGCTCCCATTCTTGATAAATTGCTTCGGTATCCAACAACAGAGGAAAAAGCTGTTTTAAGCGATTAATTTCTGCCTCTGCTTCTGTTGCAGTACGCCCTAATCCATTTCTCTGGATCGGGCGCGTGCAAACGTTCCAAAACTCGATCAAATTTTGGGGTACAATATAAAGTTGTTCTCCGCGATCGCGCAGAGTAATCACGGCATTGACAGCATCAGGATTCATTGGGTGTGCTGTATCGATGCTACGCAGCAGTATATTTGTATCTACGAGAAACGGCATTTAACCTCTGTCTCCATAAATGCTCTCTCTGCTAATAGCTTCATCTGGAAGAGTGGGGAGATTGAGGGTACGATGACTGTCAACCCATTCTTGAAATGCTATTGACCATTCTGTTGGGGTAGCTGTTTCATAAAATGGACGTTGTTGAGGTTCAATTAGCTGTTTGAGCATCGCATCTAGTAATGGTTTAATCTGATCCGCCGTGCGGTTGGTTATTTTTCCCAAAACTTGAGTAATCGTCTGTATATCTTGTTCGTGAGATTGCTGAAGATTGTGCAGCATAATTATCCTTGAGTGCAAGTTTTTGGGCTGATGATAGCGGGGTCGATCACACTTTTTAAATTGATTTTAATATTATAACTGTAGCGCAAAGCCTAGGAAGTAGGCGATTGCTCGTTCCCAGGCTAGAGCCTGGGAACCAGTTAATCCTGGATGCACGTACTAGGATTTTCTGTCATTGCGAAGGTAGTGAAGCAATCTCAAAGCTGACGCACCTTTCCCAAATCCCAAATCCCAAATGGAGGATTGACACAGGCCCCAGTCTGCGGCTACGCTTTGAAGTTAGAGGTTGCTTTGCTTGTAGAGGAAGTAGCCCGCGTCGCCCAAAAATCTAGTTGCACTGCCCAAAGCTGCTACCAACAGCAATGGACAGCTAACCGCCAAACTGATATCAGCAGTCTGGAGGCTAACGGAGTATGATAACACTCTCTGTAGCCGCCCTGCTATGCGTTGAAAAGCGGGGCGGCTGGGTTTTTGGGTTTTTCTAGAAAACCTAAAACCAGGAGAACATAATTATGTCACAGGAATTCTTGCCTGACGACAACAAATTCGTTAGCGCAGCCCTCGAAGAGGATCGGCCAAATGACGACTCAGCAGCAGAATCGGAACAGGATGTGGTGTGTGTAACGGTGACAGGTTCGCCCAAGGGTGTCAGGGAAACCATACTCACCTTGTACCGCCTGGGATTTGCCCAAGTTGGCGATTGGAGTCCCCTACAACGTGCAGCTAATCCGAATCAAGTGATGAGTGTGCTGATTCGCCGTCGGAAGCGCAAAGCGTAGGTGTTTGCTCGTTCCCAGGCTCTAGCCTGGGAAAACATTCCATGAGCATCTGCCTCCTGTTTTTATTTTTATCCGTTAGCGAGGCAGAGCCTCTGGATCTCGGTTCCCAGGCTCTAGCCTGGGAACCAGTTAATAAGACAAATATCAGGCACGTTATTTTACTAAATCAGGATAAGAGCATATCCTGATTTAGAGGCTGAAACATCTATAAATCAAGCTAGGCGGAGAAACTCACATTTCCCCGTCTAAGCCCTGTAACCCTTACAAATCAAGAAACAGTAATTTCCTGATTAAAAGCGTGAAACCTCTAAAACGACGTGTTTGTAGACGGGATTATGATTCGGTGTCTTCTATAGCTGGGTTAGGGTTAGAAGCTGTCTTTTTAGCAGCTTCAATAGCGGGATTAGGCTCAGAAGCTGTCTTTTTAGCAGCTTCAATAGCGGGATTAGGTTCAGAAGCTGTCTTTTTAGCAGCTTCAATAGCGGGATTAGGTTTATCTTCTGAGTTTTCCATAGAATGATGAGATTGAAGTTCTTAAACAACTAAAAACTATAATGGCACAATATTCTAAAAAACACACTAAAGTTTTAGGTTAGATTATGCCGTGTCATCCAAGTCTCATAGGATAAGCAATTTTATTTTTTATAAAGGATTCACCTTTAATTTTGGTATAGGTAATTTAGATGTTAAATAACGGTTTTTCAATAATTTAGAGTCTCCTACTAATTGATGTAATAATTTATTATAGTGATTATCTATATTTTCGACATCTACATTTTTTTCTAGAATTGAATCGTCTCCCGTTGATATTGTCAAACGTGAATACTCGGTCATATAGGCTATAAAAATAAACAATAACTTAATAAATTCAGAAGGATAGTGATCTTCCCATGCAATTCGATGGATCATAAAATCAGATGATTTTATCCATTGTAGAAAAAATTGATATAAATTGTCACTCTCAATATGATCTTTATCAATATTTGAAAATAATAAAGGTCTTGCAATAATATTCTCAGTTGCGAAATACACAGGTAAAGGATTCCATTTAATAGTCCTATTCACCGTTAATGAAAAAGTTGCCACAATTCTGCTGTTATTCCGTAGAATCAAATATCCACCATCTTTCTCTTCACGCCAACTAATACTGATTTCTTCAGATTGTCGTCCTCTAATTTTGTGAAAAGTTCTCTCACCTTTTTTGTTTAATTTAGGAGTACATAAATAATAATCTAACTTTATTTCTTCTATAATATAATATATATAACGTTGTCCAAATTGGTTGGTAGTTGTCACCATCTTAGGCTCAACTATTTCGCTTTCTAATTTTCTATCTTCAGTTAATACATCCTCTGTAATATTATCTTCATTAAAAATTGCTAAACTTTCTTTGGCTCGTAAATATTCCTCACCCAATTTAATATAACTTATTAATGTAAGCGCTTTAAAAAAAACTTTATCAAAATCGTTACTAAAAAAAACCTCTTTATCAAAAAGAAATACATAATAAAGGATTTGTTTTAAAATATCCACACTAGCAGGAAAACACAGATAATAAACTATATTTGAAAAAATATCACACTCTATTTGAGATGATTTATTATGATACAAAGTTAATGCCAATTTTTTAATAATTTCTCTTTTTTCGTAAAACTGATTTAACCATTTATTGATATTAATTTCATATTGATTTATTAAAATTTCGCCTTCTTTTATACGTTCTTCAAGTTTTAAAAATGTGATTTTTTGATAAAAAACTATTCCTCTATAAAGGATGTCTTGTATTCTTTTCTGATATTTTTCTAAACTTTGTTTTCTACCCTCTGAATCCGTTTCTCCTGTGCTAGTATTACTCTCAGTTCTCTCAGGACAAGGATTATACCCTATGTCCTTATAATGTGAAAAATGAGCTACTCTTTTTATACCCTGCTTGTTAAAATTACTTGATTTCTTAAAGAAAACAGCTTGATGACAAAATTTACATTTTAATAATAGATTTTTATACGATTCATAGTTGAGTCTATCATCACCTGATGTGATTTCTTCATTTAATAAAATAGAAAAAACGTTTTTCTTCATAAAAATTGACTCACATTTTGTAATTGTTTAACACATTAAAACTAATAATAAATTAAATAATTCTTATTAGTTTTTTCTATTTATTTATAGGCAGTTGTAAGTCCAGAGCCTAAAGCCAATATAATATCATATCTCTATTAAACATTTACTATTGACATAAACCACTACAAACAATTAACCCGCTAGACTCCAACACTGGCGGGTTAATTGTTTGTGACCGCTCTGAACCGCTCCGAGCGACCGCGCTAGACCCGCAACACTCCCACCGCTCCAACCGTGGTTAGGTGCAATTGTGCCAGCCGTGGCAGTCCTCACCATCCAATCTACCTCAAACTCACCCACACCGCGCTATATGGTGCAATTTTGGAGCCGTGGCAGCCGTGCCAAGTGTCGGAGATGTCGAGACGATCGCCCTGTCTCGATCGGACTGCCGCCAATTTTGGAGTCTTATTGGTGGAAAACCCTACTAAATTCGGCAAACATCAAAGCCTGTCTTGCTTTTGCCGCAGACCATGAGAAAACTGATCCGCCTTGGCTACTTTCAACGTCAAGGTTCTTTTTTTCTCACTACTTGCTCAAACCTGAAATCCTGACCTAAACAAACCAGGATTATTTGCAGTTATAATTACGCTTATTAGTACAAAATATTGCTTTATGGACTACCACGACCTCATCACAATTGAACCGGGAAAACGCAGTGGCAAACCATGTATTCGGAGAATGCGAATCACCGTCTACGACATCTTAGAATATCTCGTCGGTGGCATGACGGAAGCAGAAATTCTGGAAGATTTTTCAGAACTAACTTCGGCAGACATCAAAGCCTGCCTTGCTTTTGCCGCAGATCGTTAAAAAAAGTTATTTGTGGCCTCCCTATGAAACTACTGTCGGACGAAAACCTCTCAGACCGAATTACTTAGAGAATTATCGGTTTTTATCCCGATTCTGTTCATGTCAAAACTTTAGGACTGACAAATACTGATGATGCAGAAATTTGGGAATATGCAAAGACAAATGATTTTGTGATTGTTTCCCAAGATTCTGACTTTCATCAACTGAGTTTACTTTACGGTCATCCTCCCAAATTTATTTATCTCCGTGTTGGCAATTGCTCAACATCTAAAATTGTTCAAATTCTGCGAGATGAAATCGACATCATTAGTCAGTTTGGAGATAGAAAAGCAGAGAGTCTACTGGTATTGTCGTAGCAGGAAGCCAAAAAAGCAAAGAGTGAGTATCTATCAACTTAAGGAGTTTATAGGAGTGAATAAAACATCCAGCAAGTTAAGCTAATATAAAGTTGTTAATATCTGGTCAATAATCCACAGAAAATGATGAAAGAAGACACCATCGAAATTGTTGGTTTTCATGCACATATTTACTTCGACGCTGATAATCGTGATGCCGCAGCGCGTGTACGAGAAGGATTGACTCAGTTTGAGGTGCAGCTTGGGCGTTGGCATGACAAACCCATTGGCCCCCACCCCCAAGCGATGTATCAAGTTGCATTTTTACCAGACGAGTTTGGCAAAGTGGTTCCCTGGTTAATGCTGAACCGTGAGGAGCTCGATATTCTCATTCACCCTGAAACAGGCGACGATGTGGCCGACCATACGAAACATTCTTTGTGGCTAGGAGAGAAACTAGAGTTGAATATCGAATTCCTGCGACCTAGGACAAGTAACGCCAGCTTATGATCGATCCGCGCGCAAGGCGAGGGCATTTCTCCAGACTGACTTAGAGCTGATAATAGATAATTAGCCGCCGATTTGAGACATGGTGCGGCTGTAATTTCCTTGAGTAGTTCCCGAATCTCGCTGCTTGAAATTAATCTCCGGTTTAATCTCTAATATGTGCCGGACTCGATCGCATTTAATATAATTATTTGTAAATTGGGTTGAGCTAAAGTGATTGCCTTTCCCTAATTTATCGCACATTTAATAATTTGACCGACAACTCCATACCTGTCGCCTGTCAATCCATCCAATTCGTGTTCAACATCTTCCAACCATCCAAGTTTACTTGTCCACTTACCATTAGGTAACTGTCTAGCTGCATGAGTTGGGATACCGCTAGAGTCAACATATAGTGCTATTTTCTGATATCCAGATTCTAATATATCACCATTACAAAGTTCATATCCCAGTGTTTGATAAGCCTGAATATATGCGTCTAAAGTCTCCTCTTGCGGCACGCCTTCTGGCCAATAGAATTGCTCTCCAGGTATCGGTTGCCACCAGCGATCGTCTTCACCAGCAGCCCACGCAAAACAGTTATATTCCTGTGACTTTTGGCTGGTAACTCGATAATCAGTGCGAGACAAGTTCGGCCATTTAATTTCAAGTTCTGGTCTTCTATACATTCTATTCAATCGCGTAGCCTCGATCTTTACCCCACTCTATCCAAGCTGATGCCATCTCTTTTACCCTTCCCCTTTGTTCCGGTTTAATGGGATTTTCACCCGTAATTTCATTCAATGCAGCTAACCAGTAAAGGGGATTTTTTTTCAGTTCCGATAGCAACAGCGGCACGATTTGAGAACCCATATTAATAATTTCTTGATATGCAGGATGCTGAGACATTTGAGCTGTCGAAGACATTCCCGCAACTTCACTCTGCCATTCCGTAGCAAGAGTATAAAATTTGTCAATTACCTCGATCTCAATTTCAGCATTTTGATTGCGAAGATCTCGCTCGGTATTTGCTGCGGGATTTTCTCGTTGCGCGATCGAGCTTTCAATGTTCATCAAGACTAATTCTTCGATGGATACATTCATCTCAGCAGCAACTTTTTGTAGCTTCAGCATCAGCCGGTCTGAAATGGCGATCGAGATGGTGTTCATCTGACTTACAAAATTGGATGATGTCTTAAGTGTACCAAATAAATTATCGATTTCGGGCAGTTCACCCGCCAATTTGAGACATGGTGCGGCTGTAATTTCCTTGAGTAGTTCCCGAATCTCGCTGCTTGAAATTAATCTCCGGTTTAATCTCTAATATGTGCCGCACTCGATCGCGCAATTCGCCTGTAGGAGTCCCGCTGCGGAGAGCAGTTTTTAAGTCAATTTGACCCGTTTCGTTCAGCAGACAAGGCCGCAGCCACCCGTCAGCAGACAAACGCATCCGGTTGCAGCGATCGCAAAAACACTCGGACATTTGGCTGATAAATCCTAAAGTGCCTTTTGCCCCCGGAATTTGAAACACATCCGCCGGCCCATTTCCGCGAACACCCGACTCGGCTAACCCGTATTTGTCGCTAATTTGTTGTCGCAAATCTGCCGAAGCTACCCAACCTTTATCACCGAATAAATCCCCATTGCCGATCGGCATAAACTCAATAAATCGAACGTGCCAATTCCGGTTAATTGTTAACGCCGCTAAATCCAATATTTCGCCGTCATTCACACCGGGAATTACTACAACATTCAGTTTTAGCGGGTCGAATCCTGCTTGATAAGCCGCTTGAATTCCCTCCCAAACCTGCGTCCACCGCGATCGTCCCCGACTGCCAATTATCTTATCAAAAGTCTCGGGTTCCAGCGAATCCAAACTAATATTAATCCGGCGCAAACCAGCATTGTAGAGATTTTCCGCCATTCCCGCCAACAAAAAGCCATTAGTTGTCATTGACAAATCTCGCGTTTCCGGCATAGAGGCGATCGATCTCACCAATTCCACCACCCCAGGGCGCAGCAGCGGTTCCCCACCAGTCAAGCGAAACTTGGTAAATCCCACAGGTATAAAAACTTCCCGCAGCAGAGTTAGCAATTCCGAGTGAGTTAACAACTGCTGTTGCAATACATAGTCCAACTCGCTACCTTCCGGCATACAGTAGAGACAGCGGAAGTTGCAGCGGTCTATCAAGCTAATCCGAAGGTAGTCTACGGTATCCATGTCAATAGTTTGTAATATTATTTAATTATAAATGCTGACTCGATTTTCTGCAATTATTGATAGAGAGCAATAAACCTGCATCAATTTCTTTTCACCTTCCCCCTCCTCTCTTACTCTGCGCCCTCTGCGCCCTCTGCGGTTAATAAAAAAAATATCATTCACAACTCAAATAAACTTGCTAAATATATGTTTTTTGAATTTGAAGCTGATTTTGTGGAAGCTTTGCGCTGCATTCCGATGCAGGTACGTCTCAAGTTAGATACTTGCGGCATTAAATTGAAGTTGCAGGATTGGAATCATTTTAACCAAGCAGAACGGCAAAGTCTTGTAGAGTTACCTTGCTTGACACAAGCAGAAATTATCGATTACCGAGAAAAGCTAAACCAAGTATTAATTAAACAGACAGGCAAACCGGGAACTGATTTGGCGGTTGATGAAAATCCCCCGTGGATGGATGCTGCAACTGTACCGGAGTCTGTTTCTGCAAAAGCGCAAGAGCTCGGCGTGACAATTTCTTTGGCACAGTGGGCGAGTTTGCAGCCTCTACAGCGATTTGCTTTGATTAAGCTTAGTCGATCGAGCCACGAGAATAAAAATTTCATCCCGGCGCTTCAAGAGTTTAAGGTTATTCAATGACAGCAAATTTTAATTGACTCTTCGAGGGCGCACAGGGCGCAGAGTCACAGAACAGAGAGTCACCTCATCCATGCGCCCGATCGTCCTCTGTCCGTATCTCACCGAGCTAGCCTCACTTAGTGAGATAGAGGACAATAATGTGTAAAAAAGTGCGGTATGGCGGTAGGAGAGGTAGGGTGAGGTTGATCGGACATTTAATGGCTTGAGGTTTCCGAAGCGCCAGACACCAAATTCCGAAAATATGATTAATTTTATTTTAAGTATTGTTACCGCCGCGTGGTATGATTTTTCTGAGTTTGCAAAGCACTCGCCTGCTACCTGCATTAGTTTCTGAGCTTCGTGAACACGCAAAACACACCCACCGAACCAACACCAGCAAACGAGGATATTCCTCAAGCTGGTACAGTCTCAACAGTCTCGACAGTCTCGTCCGAGACAACCAATCCCATGCAAGACTTTTATCGCCTCCAACAAGAGTTGTTGGTGTACACCCTTGCTTTTACGGCGATTATTTTTATCTCCGTTTGGATTTTTTACTCGCTCAATATTGCCCTGAATTATTTGCTTGGGGCGAGCACAGGTGTGGTTTACTTAAAGATGTTGGCTAGAGACGTTGAACGAATCGGCAGCCAAAATCAGCGCATCAGCAAGACAAGGCTCGGTGTGTTTTTAGCGGTGATGATAGTAGGAACACAGTGGAATCAGCTACAGATTTTACCGATATTTTTGGGATTTCTGACTTACAAAGCTGCGCTGTTGGTTTACGTGATCCGAAGTGCATTAGCACTAGACTACAGGTAAGTCAGGCAATTCGAGCAAAACTCAACTCATCGATTTGTATGGGGAAGCCCGTTGAATGGCAATGCTTGACGTTCTAAACACCTTTAATCGTTTCCCCCTCGCCGAATTGGAAGTTGGGCAGCAGTTGTACTGGCAACTCGGCAATCTGAAAGTGCACGGGCAGGTTTTTCTAACCTCGTGGTTTGTAATTGCCGTTTTAGTCGTAGTTTCGATTTTAGGAACCAGCAAAATCCAGCGAATTCCCAGCGGAATGCAAAATTTTATGGAGTATGCGCTGGAATTTATTCGGGACTTGGCTAAAAACCAAATTGGGGAAAAAGAATATCGCCCTTGGGTACCGTTTATTGGTACATTATTTCTGTTCATCTTTGTGTCAAACTGGTCGGGCGCTCTAATTCCTTGGAAGCTAATTAAGCTGCCATCAGGCGAATTGGGAGCTCCTACCGCTGACATCAACACGACGGTAGCATTTGCACTGCTGACTTCTCTAGCATATTTTTATGCAGGTCTCAGCAAAAGCGGCTTGGGGTATTTCGCCCACTATGTTGAACCGGTGCCTTTCATGTTGCCGTTCAAAATCATAGAAGATTTCACTAAGCCTCTGTCCCTGAGTTTCCGTTTGTTTGGCAACATTCTTGCGGACGAATTGGTGGTCGGAGTGCTAGTCTTGCTAGTGCCTTTATTTGTTCCTCTGCCAGTGATGGTTCTGGGACTATTTACGAGTGCAATTCAAGCTTTGATTTTTGCTACCTTAGCCGCCGCCTACATTGGTGAAGCTCTAGAAGGCGGTCACGGCGAAGAACACCACGATTAACTAACGATAAACGGCGAAGTATGAGGGAGGAAAAAATAAATTTCTGAACTTAAACTTTCTGTCGTAAAATCGGACAATTCTCTAGACTTTCTGTTCTCCATTTTGTACTTTAGATAAGGAAAATCATCATGAACCCAACAGTTGCTGCCGCTTCCGTAATTGCCGCCGCTTTGGCAGTAGGTTTAGCTGCAATCGGCCCTGGCATCGGTCAAGGAAATGCAGCAGGTCAGGCTGTAGAAGGGATTGCCCGTCAGCCGGAAGCAGAAGGTAAAATTCGCGGCACCTTGCTGTTGAGTTTGGCGTTCATGGAAGCGCTCACAATTTACGGTTTGGTCGTAGCCCTAGTGCTGCTGTTTGCCAACCCCTTCGCATAATAATTGGAAATTTTAGATTTGAGGTTTTGGCGATTCTAATCCAAAATCTCAAATCTAAAATCGATTAAGCGAATTAGATGGAAGCCGTCAAAAAATCATGATGCACTGGACAGTATTACTAGCAGTTGAAGAAGCGGCTAAGGAAGGGGGACTGTTTGATATAGATGCTACGCTGCCTCTGATGGCGGTGCAGTTTTTAATTCTAGTCGCAGTCTTGAATGTAATTTTTTACAAGCCGCTCAGCAAGTCAATTGACGATCGCGCCGATTACATTCGCAACACTCAAGTCTCCGCCCAAGAACGCTTGGCAAAAGCTCAGCAACTAGCGCAGCAGTACGAGCAAAAACTGGGAGAAACTCGCAAACAGTCTCAATCAGTAATTGCTGCTGCTCAAGCTGATGCCCAAAAAATTGGGGCAGCAAAAGTAGCTGAGGCTCAACAAGAAGCTCAAGTCGCGCGAGAAAAGGCTGGGCAAGAAATAGAGCAGCAAAAGCAAGAAGCAATGCGCTCACTAGAACAACAAGTAGACGCGCTCAGCGGCCAAATTCTCGAAAAGCTATTAGGGCAGTCGCTGGCCAAATAGCGAGACAGAAGAGTTTTAGATTTTTGAGGGAATCTCAAATCTAAAATCGCTTCACCCAATCTGCACGCGCAATTATGGAAGAGTATCATGGGGACTGTTTTATTGCTAGCCACAGAAGCTAGCGGCGAAGGTGGTTTCGGTTTAAATTTCGATATTTTAGAAACCAACCTGATTAACCTGGTCATTATTATTGCAGTGCTGTTTTATTTCGGGCGCGGATTTGTAGGTAAAATCCTGACAGAGAGGCGTTCGGCCATCCAAGAGGCGATTCAAGAAGCAGAAAAACGCCAAAAAGATGCAGCAGCAGCTCTAGCAGAGCAACAGCAAAAATTGACTCAAGCGCAAGCAGAAGCCGAACGAATTCGGGCCGCTGCTGAAGAAACTGCCAAGAAAGCAAAAGAAGCAATTCTAGCTCAGGCAGCGCAAGACGTTGAACGCATGAGAGCAACAGCAGGTCAAGAGTTGGAAGCGGAGCGGGAAAGAGCGATCGCCCAACTGCGATCGGCGGTTGTATCTCTGGCATTAGCAAAGGTGGAAAGCCAGCTAAAAACTAGCTTGGACGACGGCGCTCAACACCAATTAATCGATCGCAGCATTGCGTTACTGGGAGGCTAAAACGTGAGTACAGTCAGCACAGAAGTCTTACAGCCTTACGCATCTGCCTTGATGTCACTGGCTCAGTCCAACAATCTCTCAGAGAAGTTCGGCGAAGACATTCGTTCCTTGCTGAGCCTGCTAGAAGGTTCGGAAGATTTGCGTCAATTTTTAGGCAATCCGCTGGTCAAACCGGATGCTAAAAAAGCCGTGATTCAGCAAATAGCGGGTGAAGAAATGAGCCCCTTGATGCACAGCTTTCTGAAGCTATTAGTAGACAAAGGAAGAATTCTTTTTTTAGAAGGAATTGGCAAACAATACTTGGCAAGGCTCCGAGAACTAAACCAAACAGTATTGGCTGAAGTTACATCGGCTGTCCCGCTTTCAGACGCTCAACAGCAGACTGTTCGCGAGAAAGTGCAGGCGATGACCAGCGCTAGTCAAGTAGAAATTGAAACCAAAATAGACGCAGATTTAATCGGCGGTGTGGTAATCAAAGTAGGCTCTCAAGTAATTGATGCCAGCCTGCGGGGACAATTGCGCCGTCTAGGAATTCGCTTGAATTCCTGAGAGTTAATAGCTGATGACTATTAGCTAATTTAATTAGCAGTTAACGGTTGGTAGTTTTGAACAACTGATAACTGACAACTGACAACAAACAACTGACAAAAAACAACTGACATGGCAGCAATCAGACCTGACGAAATTAGCAGCATTATTCGCCAGCAAATTGAACAGTACGACCAAGATGTAAAAGTCTCTAACGTCGGTACTGTTCTGCAAGTAGGCGACGGCATTGCTCGGATTTATGGCTTGGATAAAGCCATGTCTGGGGAATTGCTAGAATTTGCCGACGGCACTGTGGGCATTGCACTGAACCTCGAACAAGATAACGTGGGTGCAGTGTTGATGGGCCAAGGCCTCGGCATTCAAGAAGGTTCGGCAGTTACTGCTACTGGCAGAATTGCTGAAGTCCCCGTGGGTGAAGCAATGTTGGGACGGGTAGTTGATGCTTTGGCCCGTCCGATTGACGGCAAAGGAGAAATTAAAACTACTGAATCTCGCTTGATTGAATCTCCGGCACCGGGGATTGTTTCTCGCCGTTCTGTTTACGAACCCATGCAAACAGGAATTACCGCTATTGATGCGATGATTCCGGTGGGAAGAGGACAACGGGAACTGATTATCGGTGACAGACAAACCGGTAAAACTGCGATCGCGATCGACACGATTATTAACCAAAAATCGGAAAACGTGATCTGCGTTTACGTGGCGATCGGTCAAAAAGCTTCTACAGTAGCTAACATCGTCAACGTCCTGCAAGAAAAGGGCGCGATGGACTACACGATCGTAGTAGCAGCCAACGCTAGTGACCCCGCAACCCTGCAATACTTGGCTCCCTACACAGGTGCTAGCTTAGCCGAGTATTTCATGTACAAAGGCAAGCACACTTTGGTGATTTACGATGACCTTTCCAAACAAGCACAAGCTTATCGCCAAATGTCCTTGTTGCTGCGCCGTCCTCCCGGTCGCGAAGCTTATCCCGGAGACGTGTTTTACCTGCACTCTCGCTTGCTAGAACGCGCTGCTAAATTGAGCGACGATTTGGGCGAAGGCAGCATGACTGCTTTGCCAATTATCGAAACCCAAGCTGGTGACGTTTCTGCTTACATTCCGACGAACGTAATTTCGATTACCGACGGTCAAATCTTCCTTTCTTCTGACTTGTTTAACGCTGGTTTGCGTCCGGCAGTAAACCCCGGTATTTCGGTATCGCGGGTAGGTTCTGCGGCTCAAACTAAGGCGATGAAAAAAGTAGCCGGTAAGGTGAAATTGGAATTGGCGCAGTTTGAAGAACTGGCAGCATTTTCTCAGTTTGCTTCTGACTTGGATAAAGCTACTCAGAATCAATTGTCGCGCGGTCAGCGCTTGCGGGAACTGTTGAAACAGCCCCAAAGTTCGCCTCTGCCGATGAACGAACAAGTGGCTGTAATCTATGCCGGTATTAACGGCTATATGGATGACATTCCTGTGGAAAAAGTCAGCAAGTTTACTGTTGGTTTGCGCGACTATTTGCGGACTAGCAAGCCGAAGTACGGCGAAATTGTTCAAGGCGGAAAAGCTTTGACTGATGAAGCTGAGAAGCTGCTGAAAGAAGGCATCACTGAATACAAGCAAAGTTTTCTAGTTTCTGCGTAGACAAGTAGGAATTTTGAACCGCAGATGAACGCGGATTAACGCAGATAATCTGAAGTTAATCTGCGTTACTCTGCGTTAATCTGCGGTTTTAATTAAGAAGATGCGGGCAAGGATGTAAGGAGAAAGTTATGGCAAATCTGAAAACTATTCGCGATCGCATTAAGTCGGTCAAGAACACTAAAAAGATTACAGAAGCAATGCGCTTGGTGGCCGCTGCAAAGGTGCGCCGCGCTCAAGAACAGGTGACTGCTACTCGACCTTTTGCCGATCGACTGGCAGAGGTATTATACGGTTTGGCGGAACGCTTGCAGTTTGAAAACCTGGATTTGCCGCTGCTGAAAAAACGCGAAGTGCGATCGGTGGGACTGTTGGTAGTTTCGGGCGATCGGGGTTTGTGCGGCGGCTACAACAGCAACATCATCAGATACGCCGAAAATCGCGCTAAGGAAATCAAAGCTGAAGGCTTAGACTACAAATACGTGTTGGTAGGACGCAAAGCTACTCAGTATTTCCAGCGCCGCGAACAGCCGATCGATGCTACTTACGCTAACTTGGAACAAATTCCCACAGCACCGGAAGCGGCACAAATTGCTGACGAATTGCTTTCCTTGTTCCTGTCGGGAACTGTGGACAGAGTTGAGCTAATTTACACCAAGTTTGTGTCGCTAATTAGTTCGCGTCCGGTAATTCAAACTTTGCTCCCCCTCGACCCCCAAGGTTTGGAAACTCCAGATGATGAAATCTTCCGCTTGACATCGCAAGGCGGACAGTTTCAAGTATCGCGCGAGAAGGTTGCTTCACCTACGAAGAGCTTGCCCAGAGACATGATTTTCGAGCAAGATCCGGCGCAAATTCTGGAGGCTCTTTTGCCCTTGTATTTGAACAACCAATTGCTGCGGGCTTTGCAAGAGTCTGCTGCTAGCGAGTTGGCTGCGCGGATGACGGCGATGAACAATGCTAGTGAGAATGCTAGCGATTTGATCGGTAGTTTGACGCTGACTTATAACAAGGCGCGGCAAGCGGCAATTACTCAGGAAATCCTGGAAGTTTGCGGCGGTGCTGAGGCTTTGAACGGTTAGGTTAGGGTTGACAATTTGTTGATTTTATGCTATGCGTCTGAGGGAACTCAGGCGCTTTTTTTAAGCAAAGGAGGACACGGCAATGCCGTTTCCCTACCCAAAATAGTCAATCTTTTTCGCTCGGATGTAACCATCACCGATTAATTGTAGGGAAAGGGGACTGCCGTGTCTTGACTCTGGGTAATATCAATTCTGATGCCACCGAATAAGGATCGGGGCAACCACGGGGGGATTGCCCCTACAGGAATTACTCGCGGCAAACATTCAAAAAATTGGTACAAGCTCGGCCGCAACAGTTATAATTTCTCCATGCGCTTCCCCCTCTATCTGAGTTAAGCCCATGAGTAACCTTTCAAACATCCCAGGCGGAGGCGATTTACCCGATCGCTATAGGAATGTAGGAGAACAAATCCAAGCATTCTTCGATTTTGCAGAAAACAATCCCGATCACGCTGTTCCTTTCTTCGTCAACATCTGGGAAACTCAAGCATCACTAACCACCCGGGTTCTAGCGCTACAAGGCTTAGGCGTGGCTGCAAAACACTATCACGTTAAAGAAGCTTTAGCAGACTGGGATGTGCTTAGAGATATCGCCAAGGAAGTGAAGGGGAAGGGGGAAGTTAGCAACGATTTGACTCGGTGGGCGGCTGCTTCGGCGTTGGAGGCGATCGGATATTGTCAGCAGAGTTTACAACATTTAGAAGGGGGCGGTTTCACTGAGCCTCTAGATCGCATTCGTAGGGAAATTCGCGATCGCAAGCTGGCAGAAATTAAAATAATTCAGCGCCTAAACAGTAGACGGGAAACAACCGCAGAATATGAAAGGCATTTAGAATTTTGGCTGTACGGGCCGGTTGATGAATTATTAAATGATAATGATAGCTCGCTGAATTATCATGATTTAATCAGGGATGTCATTTCCCAGTTACACGGGCGAGGGGTGTGTTTGGGATTGATGTCACCCAATAGCATTGTACAGGGGACGGCACTGCGGCAAGCTGAGTTAATTTTTAAAGAATCTGCTGAGATTGAGGAATATCTTCATGGGCTTTTGGAGGATTTTTTGCATAACTCTAACCATGAAACATCATTGAGAATTAATGCGGCGGAGATTATTAATACAGCAACGGATTTAAAAAGAAGGCTGAAAACTTTAAGCAAGTTGTTGTTGGAAGAGACGGAGTTACGCAATACAGCAGTTAGGCTTTTAAATCCATATAAACAAGAGTTAGCGAGAGTTGAATCAGATGCTTATACGGTATTAGATGCACTTTCTTTTGAGTACAAGTTAGATCAACCTGAACCAAAATCTTTAACGATTCCAGAGATAGAGAATTGGCTTTCATCAGCAAATCAGTTACAGAATCAGATTACACAAAAATTTGCAGCCGCAATGATAGCAGCAGCACCCTTAGCAAACAAGTATAGTCAATCAGCATTAGTATTGAAACAATTTTTACAAAACCAAGAAGTTGAGATAGGAGATTGGATTCAGAAACTTAACAATCAAAAGTCTCAAACAGCCAACGAGCAAAGTAAAGTAGAATCAAATCAGTTGCTTTTAAAAAAACACTTTTCATCTGCTAGTTTGAGATTAATTTTTTACGGCTCGCAATGGCATGAATATTTAGCTCAAGTAGATAAATACAAAAAAATAACGAATACAGATTATAATAATAATTTTAATTACAATCATTTTCAACAACAATTATCTGAATTATTGCTTTTTAAAGAAGAGATAATATCTGATCTCGATCAAAGAAGTAAAAAAGGGGGGGACGATGTGGAGGTACTGTTTTCTCTAATGTCTCTAAGCATATTACCGATCTGGGGATACTTCACATATTTAAGCTTTATTTATCTAGGAATATGGGTCTCAATTTTAGTGTTTTTCTTGTCGCCTATCGTAAGGATTCAGGTCTGAAAGAAGGGAATAAGCTCAGGAATAGTCAAGTCACAAGAATGGGCATTCATAGCCTCACGGAAAAAAGCCATTACTGAACGAGCTTGAAAACGACAGGTTTGAATCACACTCAATAGATTAGCAGTTTCCTCAAATCGATTCATCGAACGAGAGCCGCCAGAAACTTTCCGTTTCGTTACAGCTAGGCGTAGGGAACGTTCTGCTAAATTATTATCCGGAGGAACCGAGGGGTCATTCAGA
>NZ_JAUBUI010000221.1:0-1311 GCF_036705385.1 Microcoleus sp. B3-A4
GAGTAATTTTCCTGTCTCTTTTTTTCGCTTTAGTAGTGCTTGTACCGTACTTTTGCGCTCCTTGAAATCTTTCTGCTCTTAACGGGTGACAACGCATCTATAATGCTTGCTGCATGAGGGATAGGGCGTAGAAGCCACGGTGAAAATAGAGACGTTTATGGGGCTTGAGTGCAATTAGACTTATTACCCAATCGTTCCATAATTCCATCCCATAGATCCACCGTTGTCCATAGAGGCTCAGACTAAATTCACTTACGAAGTGGGGTTTTGTCTTGATGCTCATTGAGCCGTCCAGCATAAATTTCTATACCTAATTTCTTGATCCATTGTCCGTGAATCGTCCCCAAACTATAAGCTATCGCAATCAACAAGACTAAGGCTAAAAAGCGAGCTTCATTGACCTTGGTATCTTCTAAATTATAACCACCGGTTTTGTAATCTTTGAACATCTGTTCGATGCCCCACCGACAACAATAAACACCTAAAGTAAGCTTCAGATTGGGGAGATTTTTCAGAATATACCAAGGTTCTTTTGGTCCTAGCTTACGATATTTTCGTTGCCAATATACAGCCAGATTAAATGGTCCTAAACCGTCTCCTTTATTTGCCAAAATATTCTGATAAAAATTGGACATCCCAGGTTTGAAGCCAAGCTTTTTGAGCACTTGATAGTCTTCACCTAAATTCTCTTGAAATTGGAAGTCCTTTTTCTGACGTAGTGCAAAGGATACGCCCCTGGAATTAAGCCATGATGCGAGTTTGGGGCTATGGAACTCTCGATCACCTAAGACCGAGACGGGATAGTTCTTAAACAGAAGAAGGACTGTACCTAAAAGTCGTTTTTGAGTCTTGAGGTCACTGTTACCTGACTTCTTTAAGACTTCCCAATATATCGGAAGAGCATGAGTTCCCCAGACCAGACTAACCATAAATATATTGTGTCCTTTCCACTGTGTTCGAGCGATTGCAATGATCCAATAGCCATACTTTTGATGCTTGAGTTTTCGTACACAACGACGTTGTTCTCGGTTTAAGCGCTTTCCCGTTTGCTCTTGACGAATCCAATATTTAATCAGGGGAAACCACAACAGTTTGACGCACAACTGAGGCAACACTAAAAAGCGTTGTAAGTTTCGTTTGCGACTTTGATATTGAATCGGTTGAGGAAAGACACTGGCTAATACGGAGAGTTTGACCTGACGATGAGCCTGAAGCAATAACAACAGCAGTTGTAAGGTAAGGATTCAGGTCTGAAAAAGGGGAATGAGCTCAGGCCGAGCCAAGTCACAAGAATGGGCAGAAATAGCCTCA
>NZ_JAUBUI010000222.1:0-1306 GCF_036705385.1 Microcoleus sp. B3-A4
TCATTCTCTCCTGGCGCGGTGGCTCTAGTTCTTCTTTTGCCACCGTTCTCATCTTTGGTTAGTCTAAACTACAGTCATTTAGGAGTGCTCTAGATATATAAAATCATTTAGGATTGCTATAGTAATGCTGTTATGCAAGGGACAACGCTGAAAATGAAATCGGCCAAAAAGTATATTGTTCGTCCTAAAGAATCAAAAATAAAGTATCAGAGGCGGAGTACCTTTGGCAGCGGTCTAGATAGCCAACAATGGGTTACATACCTAGACAAATATACCGGAGCCGTTCAAGAGTTAATGAAATTAACCCCGAATAAGCGCCACTTTTATCAACGAGGGATGAGGGCTGTAACTCAGATTAGGCCTAGCTCTTAGCTCTCTTTGTCACCCCCCAGGATCGACTCACAGCGGGCGATAGACTCATAGCCGGCGATCGACTCACAGCCGGCGATAGACTCACAGCCGGCGATAGACTCACAGCCGGCGATCATCTCATAGCAGTCGATTGCCTGCTGTGAGCTGTTTGTTGAGATTTTGGGGTTTAAAGCTTAGCCGGGAAAGGTTTTCAAGTTGGTTGTCCCAGCTGAGGCTCGTTGATTTAAAATTACCATCTAAACACTCTCTCGGGCGATGCCGTACTCTACTAATTTCACAGATGCTGAATGGGAATTTTTGTCACCCTTACTCTCTCAAATTTTGCCGCTAAAAAAGAAAACTAGACCCCCTAACTGGACACGAGCGAGAAATTTTAAATGGCATCTTCTATCAACTCAAGAATGGTTGCAATTGGGCAGACCTACCCAAAGATTTACCTCCCTACTCAACCGTATATTGGCATTACAAACAGTGGCGCTCTCAAGGTGTGCTTGAAGAGTTGATGAGGGTCTTACATTCTCAAGTCCGATTGCAAGTAAAACAAAACCGAAGTGAACTACATTGACGATCATCGATTCACAGGCAGTTAAAAATACCTGTAATGCCAGTATTGCATCGCTCATGTTATTGTTTTTACAAATCAACCAATGGTATTAAAAGACATCTAGCGGTTGATACGCTTGGGTTTCCATTTTTTACTCACTGCACGAAAGCTAGCTTATCAGATGATGCAGGTTTAATTGAAATGTTAAGCAAAAACATCAATTATTTCAAGTCTAAACCCGTTAATGTTCCCAAAATCACTATCTTGCTAGACCACGGATATCACCCCGACTATTTGACTGCTGAATTAAAGATTGGAGTTTAGACTAAACGGTGCTTCACGCACCCAAGCCGCTCAATCATGTAAGACAGACAAATGAGCTGCGTTGAG
>NZ_JAUBUI010000223.1:0-1306 GCF_036705385.1 Microcoleus sp. B3-A4
TTGGTTAGATAGGATGCTTTTTACAAAGGGTATACTTAGCTATTTTACTATGGTTGTACTACCGGACATGATATTAGTGGCTTAGTGGCATAGTGGCTGCCTTCATGGAGGATATTCCACCACTTATCGAAGGGTGGTCTGATGGAGATGTGACTGATGTCCAGTTTGCATTCATCTTGAAGAAACTGCCAAACTTCTGTTTGTCTGGGAATGATGAAGTTTTGAGTGTTGGTTTTTGTTTGGCGATCGCATTCTGGATAGTTGGAAGCTGCGGTTGCACAGAAGTCGTGGAAGTTGCAGTCGTTGTAGTTGATGCTTGAGTGGTTGTTATTCATTGCAGTTACTCCAATTTCTCATTCATCAGTTGTTCGGTTTGGCTTGGTTCGGGGTGTATGAGACTGTCCAAGCGTTTTTGGCACCAATCGCTTGGGCAATCCAGGCTTTGTGTTGATAGGGTTTGCCTTGTTTTCGGGCGCGATAGAGAGTGGTGGTAGATACGCCGAGAAGGTCTGCTGCTCTCTGGGTGGTGCAAGATGGTTCAATTACGATGGGGCGTGAGCGGTTCTTGGAATTTTTGGGTTGGTTGCGATCGTCTAGGCAAACGGGTTCACAGCCTGGAATAGGTAGGCTAAGTTGAAATGCTTTCATTCGCTAAATCTCTGAAACGTATGTCTGATGGGATGTTTCAACGATAGTCGGCGCTAGGGTCAGCCATCGACTAACTGGAGTTAGCAATTTGTTAGCATTGATTCAGCAAGAACTTGATGACGGTTAATTAGGATGCCCCCTATTTCAGATCAACCAGAAGAGAACTTTGACGAGGCTGAAAACAGGTTTGAGCTGAAAAATTTGAAAGCCGCTCTGGAAGCTAAAAAGAGGGGTGAAATCACGGCAACACCCTGGAGATACTTCAAAGGTGTACTTTGCGGAGAGACAACTAAGGATATTGCTTGTAAATGCGGAGTTGAGAACAAGACTGTTCAAATTGCTTTAAATCGAGACATCAAGGATGACCTCATAGACATCCTTGAACCCCGACAAATAAAAAGGATGAGCTGGGATATGGTTCCTAAGTGGCTCACAGAGGCTGGATATGCCTTACCGGAGTCAAGTAAAGAACCTGACCTGATTAACTGGGGAGAAGTTTGCCGTGCGATGCTCAAACCCAAGCGGGAACTTGCGAGCAATCTGTTTACCTCTGGCATGGGGATAAAGTTTGAACTCGATGACAGGACTTACGCAACTGTCACAAATGCTTCGATCGCTTCTCCAAAAGTTCCAAACTTTACTCTCGGTAGGTTGATGA
>NZ_JAUBUI010000224.1:0-1296 GCF_036705385.1 Microcoleus sp. B3-A4
TCCAAAATGCTGGGATACTGGAGAAATAATCAGTGTGCCATCTGTTCTATGTTTCCAGAATCTCTTATCCAACTCACCGACAGCCTTAAATCCCTTTACATCAACACATCTAAGAAATTAAAAGGAAGTGATAGACGGCAATTTATGGCAGAAGTAGTTAAAGGTTTGGGACGAGGAGGACAAATAATCGCAGAAAGAGAATTAGGTTGGAATAGACGTACTATTCGTAAAGGGATGCAGGAATTAGAGCATGGAATGTCGATTGCTGATTCGTTCAGACTTAGGGGACGCAAGCGTATTGAAGAGAAGTTACCAACTTTACTGTCGGATATAGTATCAATTGTAGACCCGCAGAGTCAAACAGACCCAACCTTTAATAGTATTAAACTATACACTCGTCTTTCGGCAGCCGAGGTTCGTCATCAACTGATTGAACTCAAAGGATACCAGGATGAAGAACTGCCTTCCATTGAGGTTATTCGACAACGATTAAACCAATTGGGTTATGGCTTAAAGCGGGTTACTAAAACCAAGCCAATAAAAGAGATACCAGAAACAGGAGCTATTTTTAAAGAGGTTAATCGTATAAATAAGGAAGCTGATGATGACCCAACAACATTAAGGATTTCTATAGATGCGAAGGTTGGGATAAAAGTTGGGGAATTCGATAGAGGTGGAAAAACTCGTGTCACTACTGTTGCATTGGATCATGACTTTTCAGATTGTTCAACTTTAACTCCCTACGGCATTTTCTTGCCTCAAGAAGGTGAACTATTTTTATTCTTCGTTCAGTCCAAAGTGACTGCTGATTGTATTGTTGACCTAATTGAAAATTGGTGGTTGGCAGTGACAGAGCGCTTCTCTCACATCCATAAAATAGTTATTAACCAAGATAATGGACCCGAAAATAGCTCTCGGCGAACTCAATTTATGTTTCGTATTCTTGAATTTGCCTACAAGTTCCAACTTACAATCCAATTAGCTTACTATCCACCTTACCACAGCAAATACAACCCTATTGAAAGAGCTTTTGGGTGGCTCGAACAACATTGGAGTGGTAGCCTGCTAGAGAGTGTTGATACCGTACTCAAGTTTGCTTCGACTCTAACTTTTAAGGGCAAAAATCCTACGGTTACTTTGATTGATAGGGTTTACCATACAGGAGTCAAGTTGACTGAAGAGGCAATGGCGGAAGTTGAAAAGAAAATTCAGCGTTTACCAAACTTGAAAAAATGGTTTGTTGAAATCTTTTGTAACTCTGGTTGATTTTGGATCATTTATTTCTTGCAACACTCT
>NZ_JAUBUI010000085.1:0-24616 GCF_036705385.1 Microcoleus sp. B3-A4
ACTTTGACTAAATGGTTCGTTGAAATCTTTTGTCGAAGTGAGTGAAATTTTGGATCATTTTTTCGTTGGAACACTCTAATACGTCTACTGAAACGGCTATGGCGAGTAGCGCTACAGATAAGAATGTCCAAGCTGTACCTGTACCAGCAGGCCAGCAGCAAGTTCAGGCGGCGGATGGAACAAATCAGACAGCAGAAATTACGGATAGCGTAAAACTAGATGAGCTAGCTCTGAAAGTCTACGATCGCATCGATCGAAGTTGGCCAACTAGCCCTACGTTCAATCGCAATCTAGTGTATCGAGTCAGTACAAGTCAAGATGGGGCGATCGGCAATTTCGAGCCTCTCAATCAACTAGCCAAGGATTACATCCCAGAAACTCCTTTGCCAAATCTCCTCAAATCTTCCGAAACTAGCAGCAACAGTGCAGCACCAGCCGCTAAGTTTACTGTAGTGTTTGCTCCTACTGGAACCTTAGAAGTTAACCCGTAACTCACATACCACATCTCTTCGGTAAAGTGCGCCATCAGCACCTTACTTTTCATTTTTAACTTAAATGTGATATTATAAACAGCTCCCTCTAAGGCATTCTACATCTAAAACAACAAATGAAAGAACTTGACGAGAAAAAAACCCAAGAACTGCTATGCACCATCATGGAATGGGAACTAGCAGGTGTCGTGCGCTACACCCACTATTCACTAATGGTGACAGGACCAAACCGGATTCCCATCGTGCAGTTTTTTAAAGCACAAGCAACGGAATCCCTACTCCACGCCCAACAAGCAGGAGAAATTCTCACCGGTTTAGAGGGGCATCCCAGTCAGAAAATTGCTCCCATCGAAGAAACCTACAAACACTCGGTGAAAGACTTATTGGAAGAAAGTTTAAATCACGAGAAAAAAGCGCTCAAAAAGTATAAATCTTTACTTGAAATTGTGACAAACTCCAGCGTTTATTTGGAAGAATATGCCCGCAATCTGATTGGGCAAGAAGAATTGCACCAAGTAGAATTGAAAAAAATGCTGCGGGATTATAGTTGATTTAATCATTGGTTATTGGTAAGTTGTTATTTCCAATGACCAATGACCAAATCCCCATGCCCATGCCCCATCCCATGCCCTATGATTATAAAAAATGAATTTTAGCGAAGCGGTACCGACTTTTGTAATTACCCTGCGCGAAGGTGTAGAAGCCGCCTTAGTCGTCGGAATTGTACTAGCTTACCTCAAAAAAGCCGAGCAAAGTCACCTCAATTCTTGGGTTTATGCAGGTGTCGCAGCCGGCATTGCTGCTAGCGGTTTTGTGGGTGTTCTATTCAATGGATTGCTGGCAGCACTATCAACATCAGAGCAGGCTTACGCACCAGTAATTAAACAGCTATTAGAGGGCGTGTTGGGCATTGTGGCGATCGCAATGCTAAGCTGGATGCTAATTTGGATGACTCAGCAAGCGCGCTTTCTCAAAGCAGAAGTTGAAGGAGCAGTTACAGCAGCTTTGACAGAAAATAGCCATGCCGGCTGGGGCGTATTTGGCTTAATTTTTATTGCGGTACTGCGCGAAGGTTTTGAAACAGTTATATTTGTCAGCGCTCAGTTTCAACAAGGTTTGAGTCCCGCTTTGGGAGCTTTGGGCGGTTTGACTGGGGCGGCAATAATTGGCGCGCTACTGTTCAAGTGGGGTGTCAAAATTGATATCCGCCTGTTTTTCAAGTTTATGGGGATTTTGTTGCTGTTAATCGTAGCAGGTTTGGCAGTATCTGCACTCAAACATTTTGACCAAGCCGCTGGGATTTTGTCGCAGATGAATAGCAAGTATGCAGCGATTTGTTTTTATTACGATCGCCTCGCACCACTCCACTCTTGTATTTTAGGGCCTATGGTGTGGAATGCAGCGGAAATTTTGCCCGATCGACAATTTCCGGGAGTGATTCTCAAAGCACTGTTTGGATACAGAGATCGACTTTATCTCGTCCAAGCAGCGGCTTACACAATATTCTTAGCCAGCATCGGCGGTCTTTATTTCCAAAAATTAAGCTCTAAGGCGACTGTTCCCAACAAAAATACTCAGCCAGCTCGATCGCAAACTCGCCCTCAGTAGGTATGCAAGCGGTTGTTATCGGTTGTTTTGCTGATTCCAGGGCGAGACAACAATTAGCCCCACAGACAAAAAATTGACCAAAAATTGTCAGGTTGCGGAATTGATTATTTGACTTTTATAGGAGATAAATTAATAATTGTAATATTGTTTATTTACTTTATAAATACTTATATTATTATTTAATAATATCGTCAATACCCCAACAAAGCAAGCTCTACTCCCTCAAAAAACACAAAAATTTTATAAGCAAAATTAACTAACTTAAAAAATTTACAGTTAACGGTTGACAGGGTTATGCAAAACGCCGACTAACGTTAGGGTGATGCTGTGAAGCCCCAGGCGCACCCTGCAAAAGTTAAGGCTGTTATTGCCGACCAAAAATATGCCCGCAGCAAGATTTTTGGTCAACAGTTTTCTGATATGTGCTCTTAGGGCTTATAATTAGTACAAGAATATTTACAGAGCCCCGAAAGTTCTTAATCAACCTTATAATCCTTACATGAAGCTTAAAATTAAAAAATTGTTCGTTAAAGTTACCTGGAACCCCCAGAAGGCTGTAGGATCTGCCATTCGGTTAGCGGTGAGATAAATAATGATGCCCCGGATACTTGTTATTGATGATGACGCGGCGATCGCCGAACTCGTAGCCGTCAACCTAGAAATGGCTGGCTATGAAGTCACCCAGGCAGAAGACGGCATCAAAGGTCAGGCACTAGCCATACAACTGCTTCCCGACCTGATCATGCTAGACCTCATGCTGCCTAGAGTAGACGGATTCACCGTATGTCAGCGTTTGCGGCGTGACGAGCGCACCTCAGACATTCCCGTCTTGATGTTGACAGCCTTAAGTCAAACTCAAGACAAAGTAGAAGGCTTCAACTCCGGCGCCGACGACTACCTGACCAAACCCTTTGAACTAGAAGAGATGCTAGCCCGAGTGCGAGCTCTACTAAGGCGCACAGACCGCATCCCCCAAGCTGCCAAACACTCCGAAATTCTGAATTACGGCCCGCTGACCCTTGTCCCCGAAAGGTTTGAAGCTGTTTGGTACGCTCAGACAGTCAAACTGACCCACCTAGAGTTTGAGTTGCTGCACTGCTTGCTTCAGCGCCACGGTCAGACAGTTTCTCCCAGCGAAATTCTCAAAGAAGTGTGGGGTTACGACCCCGACGACGACATCGAAACTATTCGTGTACACATCAGACACCTGAGAACCAAGATGGAACCCGATCCCCGCCATCCTCGGTACATCAAAACCGTATACGGGGCCGGTTATTGCCTGGAGTTGCCCAACAACGAGCAAGTAGCTGAAGAAACCAAATCCTCTGCTTGAGCTAGCGCGCCCAATCCAACAAGCAGTTAAAAATCCCGCTAGAAAAGCCTGAGAGCAAATGCTCTCAGGCTTGGTTGTTTGGAGTTTGAGATGAATATGTCAACAAATAGGCATTAACTCTCTTGATTCGGAAAAAAACAATGGCGCACCCCCCTCTAATCGTACTTTTAGAGAAGCTTGTCCATAGGAAAGTACCGGATTTCTTTTTCCACCTTGTCTTTTCCGAGAGGATTGGATAGCTACTTAAACAATACTCTAGCCATAATACTCTTTAATAATATTATTTATCAATAAATTTAGAAGTATTCCTTTAGCTGCTATTTTTGCTAACGAGAGACCAAACTTCGCTCAAGGGCCAAAAACAGTCAGAATCTTGATATAGCGATGTTTTTTCCTACTGATTTACATACCTGAACTCAAATCAGTGAAAGTTTTTCTCAAATACCCCTTGACGAAACTACTAAAATTGTTGATTATCTATATCAATAACCTCCAATGGCTTAAAACTCCCCTGACATCTTTCTCAAGAGGTAAATGGCCGTGACCAGCATGGCAGAAAAATCCTTCCCAGCCGAAGGAAAATCATTTCCTTGGTGGGTCGGCAACGCCCGCTTAATCAACCTTTCGGACCCTTTGCTCGGTACCCACTTTGCCCGCGCCGGCCTCATCGTCTTCTGGGCGGGAGCCTATACCCTATTAGAGCTTTCCCGCTTTAACCCAGAATTGCCCATGTACGAACAAGGCTTAATCCTGTTGCCAAACCTAGCCAGACTCGGCTTGGGCGGGGGTGCGGGAGCCAAAATTGTCGATACCGATCCGTACTTCGCCGTTAGGGCGATTCACCTAATCAGCTCAGCCTTTCTCGGCTTCGGCGGCATCTTTCACTCCCTCAAAGGGCCAGCAACCCTCGAAGCAAGAACTTCTTTCTTTGGCTACACATGGGAAGACGCAGACAAAATGACCACCCTCTTGGGCATCCGCCTAGTTTTGCTGGGTGTCGCTACCTTCTTGTTGGTACCCAAAGCATCGATGGTGCAATTCCTATTTTTTACCTACAAACGCCGTTCAGATTTCGGTCAACCTTGAGACAATAACCGTATGAGTGTCTTTTTCTAAAATTTATGTATCGCCACTTTGATTATTTTTGTGGAGTCTGTCCGTAACATTGCCAGAAGGAGCGCATCAAATCAAGCGCTTGTATCCAATTCCTTGTTATCGGGATTTTTTTACTAACGACTACCGCCTCACATTTACAGTGCGCCCGTGCGTTGCTTGTACTGAAGATGCGATCGGTTTCACTGACTTTGACCCTCAGACTTGTTTTACCAATGCTTATCAGCAACATTACTAGAAACTTCACAAAAAATACGCCTAAATACCGAAAACTACTTTTTCAGTTCCACTTTTAGCAAGGGGGGTAGATGGCTAGCAGATTACCCTTAACTAAAGGGGAAGTCTAGAATTAGATGGATTTTCACGGGAAATACACTTTAGGAGAATCTAAAAAAGAGCGCGAATAAATAACAGATAATCCACTAGAAGCCTCGTTCAACTTTTTTATTTTTTGCGACATGAATTTATACAGCGCTAACTCGCTCAAAGTCGAACTAAACCAGAGAGGCTGCCGCCTGACTCCCCAGCGAGAAACTATTTTGAGTGTCTTTCAAAATCTGCCCCAAGGCAATCATTTAAGTGCGGAAGAGTTATACAGGACTTTGCAGAATAAAGGAGAACGAATAGGCTTGTCTACTGTCTACCGAACCCTGCATTTATTAGCAAGAATTGGAATTTTGCGTGAACTAGAATTAGCAGAAGGACACAAACATTACGAACTGAATTTGCGGGAATTGCACCACCACCATCATCTGGTTTGCATTCAGTGTCACAAAACCTTTGAATTTAGCGATGAATCGATTTTAAAAATTGGCAAAAAGCAAGTTGAAAAAGCGGGTGTCGAACTGCTTGACTGTCAATTAACTGTGCGTGCTGTTTGTTTGGAAGCGCTGCGAGAGGGATGGCCTTCTTTGCTGCCGAGCAATTGGTTGTGTCCCAGATATCATTCAGAAATTGATGAGGAAATTAGTTGAGTTGGATGAAATACACTTCGGTAATGGGGAATTGGTAATTGGTAATTGATAACTCTTTAACTCAGGTACGGCAATAGCGTTGCAAGGAATGCTAGTGAAGTGATTCTTAGGAAAGCAATCTCACGCATTCAAAACTTGCCGTCTTTCCCTTCCCCTTAATAGCCTTGCAAGAAATGTTAGCGAAGCAGTTTTTAGGAAAGCAATCTCACACCTTCAAAACTTGCCACCTTCCCTTCCCCTTCCGTCAAGCAACCTCAGAATCGCAACGTTGGTGTTCCATCCGAAATATGTTAGCGTACAAACTAGCAACAATCTGTTTACCTTCCTGCGTCAACTGCAAGTAACCGAGAGATTCACTGATGTGAGGATAAATGCCTGTCCAGTAAAACTTAGAGTAGCTTTGCAGCAAGTCGCCCGGATGTCGATAGCCCAAAAGTTTAGTAGCACCGCTTTCTTCCAACTCGTAAAACAGCGCGCCAATTTTCTGCAAATATTGCGGGTTGCTGAGCTGACCTATCAAGTCAGCACCGCGCACTAAACTAGAGTAATTAACTGCATCCTCGTCAGTGTTACCGTCAAGCACCGAGAAACGAGTCTGTTCTATGTTCTGCTTAATTATCTCAGCATTAATTAGCTTGTGGTTGCCGAAGCGCTCGTCAATGAACAATTTAGCTCTGTCAACTCGGTAAGGAGCTAAGCTAGCCGCTGTTGCACCGGGAGCAAGTGCAATTCTCATGCCATCTTTTCCAGTAGCATACAATCCTTCTGATTCTTGGTCTTGCCGGCAAACTCCTTTGACATATCCGATGTCTTGGCACAGCAAAGAAATGATGAAGTGCAGCCAATCTTCGCAGGAAACTCCGCCCTTGCGAATGTGTTTTCCCCGCAAGATTTCTTGACCGACTAAGCTAATGCAAATGGCGTGTTCTACATTGTGATAAAGAGCGTCGCTGTTGGCGATGTTTTCTAACGCCATTGCCCCCACCCAGGCAATAATGTCAGCATAGTCTGATTTGTAGCCTCCGTAAGTGCGGCTGTACCCGTTCTGAAGTTGTTCGATGAAAGCCTCGATCAGCAGTTCTGTAGAATTAAACATATCCTATCCTTTTACCTTAATATTGCCTTTCAAGAACGCTGCATCTATTGGGGAGTAGTCTAATTTTATGGATGAGATTTGAACTCACAACTCATGCACCCCGTGTGTGTTGTGCTCTGTGGGTGGCAATCTCAAAACTCATTGACGCAGCTACGCCCGGGGAGTCACTAAGCAATCTCGCGCCCTGACTCAAAATTCCCAAGTAACTCAGTCCATCACTGACACCCATCCCCGCCGTACTGCATAGAGCAGCCTGCTGACAATTTTTCGCTCCTCTGAACTTTTTAAACTGTGAGAATTAATTGCGTATTGAATTTGTTGGAACACAGTCCGATCGATCTTACCGGATTTCCAAATGTTCAAGTAAAGTTCGGAAATTTTATATTCAGGAATATAAGCTTTGGTTGTCATCTGCTGTCAACTCAATGTATATTTCTTATTGTGCGGCAATTTTAGATAAGTTTATGTGATGTAGATCGGCTATAGACTGTGATGCGATCGCAGGCTGGAGTTAGTGCGCCTCTCCTAACAATGGTAATTTGATTGAAAAAGCGATATGGCGAGCTTCATAAATTTTGCTGACGGCTGTGACAATCATCATAGTTGCGCCTCAATTATAGGATGTCACATACCCTTCTCCCGTTGCGCTCGCCCCCTCCCAACTTGCAGCAACGAAAGAAGTTCGATCGCCCGCCGTGCAAATTTCTTGCCAAAGAAACTCGCGTCGTGTAGAATATAGAGTCTGGTATCCTCACTTACCCATAAATTTTCATTCATCCCGTCCCCCCAGAGGGGAAGGGACTTTCAGTGCGGATGCAGCCAAATCACTATATTCAGCAAAAAGCTAGAAATGCCGTAACTCATGCCCACTATTCAGCAACTCATCCGTTCAGCACGGGAACAAACGCAGAAAAAAACCAAATCGCCAGCTCTCAAGAGTTGCCCCCAGCGCCGCGGAGTTTGCACCAGAGTGTACACGACCACCCCGAAAAAACCCAACTCGGCGCTGCGGAAGGTGGCTCGGGTACGGCTGACCTCTGGTTTTGAAGTGACAGCCTACATCCCAGGGATCGGTCACAACTTGCAAGAACACTCGGTAGTAATGATCCGGGGCGGTCGGGTAAAAGATTTGCCCGGAGTTAGATACCACATCATTCGCGGTACATTAGACACCGCTGGGGTGAAAGACCGCAAGCAGGGTCGTTCCAAATACGGGGCCAAGCGTCCTAAAGAGAAAAAATAACACGCAGCTCGCCCGATCGTCGAGGTTGGGAAGCAAAAATAAATCCGATCGCGCCGAGCGATTGCACGCTCGATCGTCATAGATCGAGATCTGAGCCCAAAACCCCAAACTCAGTCATTCAAAATCAAAAATCCCAAGTAGAACTATGTCTCGCCGCACAGTTATTCAAAAACGTCCAGTTCCACCAGATCCAACCTACAACAGCCGGTTGGTAAGCATGATGGTGAGACGGATCATGCAGCACGGCAAAAAATCCGTTGCCTCCAGCATCGTCTACGACGCCCTCAAAACCATCCAAGAACGCACAGGGGCTGAACCGTTAGACTTGTTTGAAAAAGCAGTCAAAAACGCGACACCCCTGGTAGAAGTCAAAGCCCGCCGGGTAGGTGGCGCCACCTACCAAGTGCCGATGGAAGTGCGCTCCGATCGCGGTACCACCCTCGCCCTCCGCTGGCTGATCAGATTTGCCCGCGCCCGCACCGGCCGCTCGATGGCCGCCAAGCTAGCCAACGAACTGATGGATGCAGCTAACGAAACAGGCAGTGCTATTCGCAAGCGCGAAGAAACTCACCGTATGGCTGAAGCTAACAAGGCTTTTGCTCACTACCGCTACTAACGGCAACATCGGGCATGGAGAAGAGCGCGATCGTGCGGTATAAAAGCATCGGGTGAGAAATTGGAAAGTGTAAGTGTTGAGTGTTGAGATTGCTTCTCTTGGCGCAGTTGCGATTCGTGAAGCAAACTCAAAACTCCCAAAATCAAAATTCACGCACTCTCTCAATCCTCCATGTCGCATCCTTAATATTTTTGTAAACAAATTTTGCAAAAAATATTAAAATGTAACAATAAGCTCCAGAGACTTTTGTAAGTCGCTGGGGAGTGCAAAATAGGGTTACTGTGTAGTATAGTAGTATTATAACAGCAACACAAGATTAAGGAGGTAGCTGTGGCACGTACCGTCCCGCTAGAAAAAACTCGCAACATCGGCATCGCAGCCCACATCGACGCGGGCAAAACAACAACAACTGAAAGAATTCTGTTCTATTCAGGCATGGTTCACAAAATGGGTGAAGTGCACGAGGGAACAGCAGTCACTGACTGGATGGAGCAAGAGCGGGAGCGGGGAATTACGATTACTGCCGCTGCTATCACCACCAGTTGGAAAGATTACAAAATCAACATCATCGACACTCCCGGACACGTAGACTTCACGATCGAAGTCGAACGCTCGATGCGAGTGCTCGACGGAGTGATCGCAGTGTTCTGCTCGGTAGGGGGAGTGCAGCCGCAATCCGAAACAGTTTGGAGACAAGCCGATCGGTACAAAGTACCGCGGATCGTGTTCGTCAACAAAATGGATCGGATGGGCGCAAACTTCTACAAAGTCTACGCCCAAATTCGCGATCGAATGAGAGCGAACGCCGTACCCATCCAAATCCCGATCGGCAGTGAAGAAAACTTCCGGGGAATTGTAGACTTAGTGCAAATGAAAGCCTATATCTACAACAACGACATGGGAACCGACATCGAGGAAGTAGAAATCCCCGATGAAGTAAAGGATCTAGCCGTAGAATACCGCACCAAGCTGATCGAGTCCGTAGCAGAAACCAACGACGCCCTTACGGAGAAATACCTTGAAGGCGAAGAGTTAACGGAAGACGAAATTCGTGCAGCTTTGCGGACTGGCGCGATATCTGGGACGATCGTCCCCATGTTGTGCGGTTCGGCGTTCAAAAACAAAGGCGTTCAGCTTTTGTTGGATGCAGTGATCGACTACCTGCCGTCGCCCTTGGAAGTTCCCCCAATTCAAGGACTCCTCCCCAACGGCGACACAGCAGAACGATTTGCAGATGACAGCGCCCCCCTGTCAGCCCTGGCATTCAAAATCATGGCTGACCCCTACGGTCGCCTGACCTTTGTTCGCGTCTACTCCGGTATCCTCAAAAAAGGTACCTACGTCCTGAACTCCACCAAAGACAAAAAAGAGCGGGTTTCTCGCCTAATTGTACTCAAAGCGGACGATCGGATAGAAGTTGAGGAACTGCGGGCAGGAGACTTGGGAGCAGCCTTGGGTTTGAAAGACACCTTCACCGGCGACACCCTCTGCGAAGAAGGAGCGCCAGTGATTCTGGAATCTCTGTTTATTCCAGAGCCAGTCATCTCGGTGGCTGTCGAACCCAAAACCAAACAAGACATGGAGAAGCTCTCCAAAGCCCTCCAGTCGCTCTCGGAAGAAGACCCTACCTTCCGAGTCAACGTTGACCCAGAAACCAACCAGACAGTCATCGCCGGCATGGGCGAACTGCACCTGGAAATCCTGGTAGACAGGATGCTGCGCGAATTCAAAGTAGAAGCCAACGTGGGTCAGCCGCAAGTAGCCTACCGCGAAACCATTCGCAAAGCCGTCCGCGCCGAAGGTAAATTTATCCGCCAAAGCGGCGGTAAAGGTCAGTACGGTCACGTCGTGATCGAACTAGAACCTACCGAAGTCGGAAGCGGCTTTGAATTTGTCTCCAAAATTGTCGGCGGCACTGTACCGAAAGAGTACATCGGCCCGGCCGAACAAGGGATGAAAGAAGCCTGCGAATCGGGTATTGTAGCAGGATATCCCGTGATCGACCTCAAAGCTACTATGGTAGACGGGTCTTTCCACGACGTAGACTCTTCGGAAATGGCATTTAAGATCGCCGGCTCAATGGCGATCAAAGAAGCCGTGATGAAGGCTTCGCCTGTGCTGCTAGAGCCTATGATGAAAGTAGAGGTGGAAGTTCCCGAAGATTACATCGGGAACATCATCGGTGACCTCAACTCGCGTCGGGGTCAGATTGAGGGCCAAGAGACGGATCAGGGAATTGCCAAAGTTTCTGTAAAAGTTCCACTAGCAGAAATGTTTGGCTACGCCACTGACATCCGCTCGAAAACCCAAGGTCGGGGCATCTTCACAATGGAATTCAGCCATTACGAAGAAGTGCCGCGAAATGTGGCTGAAGCCATCATCGCTAAGAACAAAGGTAACTAACGATTTTGAATTTTAGATTTTGGATTTTGGATGAAATCCAAAGTCTAAAATCTAAAATGTTAAAATCTAAAATCGCTAAAAGAAACAAGGAACAAATCGAGAATGGCACGCGCAAAATTTGAACGGAATAAACCCCACGTAAACATCGGCACGATCGGTCACGTTGACCACGGCAAAACAACTTTGACCGCCGCGATTACGATGACTCTCTCTGCACTAGGTCAAGCAAAGGCTAAGAACTACGCCGACATCGACGCCGCGCCAGAAGAAAAAGCACGGGGTATTACGATTAATACTGCTCACGTCGAATACGAAACCACAGGTCGGCACTATGCCCACGTAGATTGCCCCGGACACGCTGACTACGTGAAAAACATGATCACCGGTGCCGCTCAAATGGACGGTGGCATCTTAGTGGTATCAGCCGCAGACGGCCCCATGCCTCAAACTCGCGAACACATCCTGCTGGCAAAGCAAGTTGGCGTTCCCAGCTTGGTTGTGTTCTTGAACAAAGAAGACATGGTGGATGATGCTGAACTGTTGGAATTGGTAGAACTGGAAGTTCGCGAACTTTTGAGCTCTTACGATTTTCCGGGCGATGACATCCCCATCGTCACAGGTTCGGGATTGAAAGCTCTCGAAGCGATGCTTGCTAATCCCAAGACTGTCAAGGGCGAAAATGAGTGGGTTGACAAAATTTACAAGCTGATGGAAGAAGTAGATGCTTACATCCCCACCCCAGAACGCGAAGTTGACAAGCCTTTCTTGATGGCAGTTGAAGACGTATTCTCGATTACTGGTCGGGGTACGGTCGCCACTGGTCGGATTGAGCGCGGAACCATCAAAGTCGGCGAAACAGTCGAATTGGTGGGTCTTAAGGATACTCGCAGCACTACAGTGACTGGTGTGGAAATGTTCACCAAGTCTCTGGAAGAAGGTTTGGCCGGCGACAACGTTGGTCTACTGCTGCGGGGGATTTTAAAGGCGGATATTGAACGCGGAATGGTGATTGCCAAGCCGAAAAGCATCATGCCTCACACTCAGTTTGAATCAGAAGTGTACATCCTCAAGAAGGAAGAAGGCGGCCGGCACACGCCCTTTTTCTCTGGATATCGCCCTCAATTCTACGTCCGTACCACTGACGTGACCGGCACGATCGCACAATTCACCGCTGATGACGGTAGTGAAGCAGAAATGGTGATGCCCGGTGACCGGATCAAAATGACTGTTGAGCTGATTCACCCGATCGCGATCGAACAAGGAATGCGCTTCGCTATCCGCGAAGGTGGACGCACCGTCGGCGCCGGCGTTGTTTCCAAAATCCTCAAGTAGGAATCCGATAACAGCTTAAATAGCAGAAAAGCCACCAAATTTAATCAGGCTTTTCTGCTATTTAGTGATTAGTCATTAGTTATGAGTCCGAAGTTAGCAGTTAGCCCGAAAAGAACTGCAAATAGACGACAGACAACAGGCAACAAACAACAAACTGAACCTCGAAAATTCAAGAAAAAAAAATGGCAACAATTCAACAGCAAAAAATTCGCATTCGCCTCAAAGCTTTCGATCGCCGAATTCTAGACGCATCCTGCGAAAAGATTGTAGATACAGCAAATCGGACAGCAGCCACAGCGATCGGCCCGATTCCCCTACCGACAAAACGGCGGATTTACTGCTTGCTGCGATCGCCCCACGTAGACAAAGATTCTCGCGAACACTTTGAAACCCGCACGCACCGCCGGATTATCGACATTCACCAGCCATCGGCCAAAACAATTGACGCTTTGATGAAACTGGACTTGCCAGCAGGCGTAGATATCGAAGTCAAGCTTTAGATTGACTTATCGAAAACTCGGAAAGAAGGAACAAAGATTAAATAAATTGTTCCTTCTTTTTGTTGAAATTTCCCTAGACCACGCTGGCATAAATAAGTGACCAGCTTAATCAGATGCCAGGAAACCCGACAAACTTCCAAACAAAAGGCTTAGCCAGAGTGCGGTTAAAATAGTCAATAAAATCGAGAATCTGGTGCTGGAGGTTTTCAGTAGAAGTGAAACTACTGCGTTTGAGTAGCCGACGCACCAAAATCGAGAACCAACACTCAATTTGATTGAGCCAGGAAGTATGTTTGGGAATATAGACAAAGCGAATACGGTGACTCTCATCCGATAAAAAAGCGGCTCGTGTTGCCATTGATTGGAGAATGCCTGATGCACCTTTGACCCCCAAAGCCCCCTGGATTTTACAATGTTGGGCAACCAAACGTACCAGAGATTCAGATTGATGAATATTGAGTTGATCTACTAGGAAAATCCATCCAGCTTCTGGGTCAGTTTCAATTGTTTTTTTGATGTGCTCACAGAAATCTTCTTCTGTACGGGTTGTCCCAACCGTAGGCGTAATTACTTGACCCTTGGCAATATGCCAGTTGGCAATCAGTGCGACAACTCCATGACGAATATATTCAAATTCGATACGTTCTACTCTTCCCAGCTTCATGGGTTGAGTCGGGTACGCCCACGCTCAAGCTTGGATGCCTGTCTTTTCATCGGTACTGACCAAGTGAATGCCTTTATCGAGTAATTCTTTTGCCTTCAGATGTAGAGAACAGATGTATTTGACCTGTGCTCTAAAAGCTACTGGGTCTTGTGGATTAGCGTTTAACCAGTATCGATGATGATGGGGTTGTAGAGTAGCTTCCTTTTAAAAAACGCCCCACACTGCGTGGGGAAATCTTCTCCACAATCCCTCGCTTTTTGGCTTCTTGAGCTAACTCGGTTGGTGTCCAATGGCTAACTGGGCGTTGGGATTTTTTGGGGTCTTCACAGGCTAGAGCGACAATTTGTACTACCTGTTCCACTCCGAAGAATTTGGGCGTGCCTGGACGAGGCACATCGCTCAAGATGTTCTCCATCATTTTCCTCAACTGTTTGTCACTCACCGCCTCGGCTTCTGCACTTGTTAGTTGCTCCTGAGCCTCTAGCCATCGCTGTCGCCATATTCTGACTCGCGTTCGGTGTAATTGCAGTTGTTGACTGAGTGCTGTATTGTTCACTCCTCTAGCTGCCCCTAAAATCAGCTTTGTCCTTGTCACGAGGTTATAGGAGTTGGTGGTGCGGCTTGCTATCTGTTCAAGCAGAGCTTGTTGCCTACTAGACAGGATAATCGGTTGAGCTTTAGGATTCGGCATTGATTGTCCAAGGCTTAAGTGACTTTTCTACGGCTGATGCTCGCACCCTCACTTTATCCCTTTTTGTCCTCTTTTTTACTGGTCACTTATTTCTGCCACCCTGGTCTAGTCATTAGTTATAGCAGAAGGAAGAAGGAAGAAGGAAGAAGGAAGAAGGAAGAAAATCAATCGTTTCAGCCATTAACAACGTCCTAACCGTCTTGGCAGTTGCTATATGAGTTATTAGTTATTAATCAGCAATAATTTCTGCTCCGGCACGAACTTAAATAATTATTCTTAATTAAGGGGGGCTCACTACAAAAACCCTCCTTTAGCAGTCGCTATCATCGCCTTCCGCAGCACTGAGTTTAGCAAAAAGGTATATTTAACATTTTGACGAAATAACGCCTTTGTCAAGCTGCCAGCACGGGCGATCGCGCTCGCTGGCTCAAATCCGCGTCGCAAAAGCCCAATCGCTCCTGCCCCGGAATTGCCTTTAATCAGTTAAAGTAAGAAAAATAAGCGCAAGTACCGTCACTTTTGAGCGACAATGGCATCCTCTTCCTCTGTAGCAGTTCGCGAACTCCCCTTATTTCCGTTGCCGGAAGTGGTTCTATTTCCAGGTAGACCGCTACCGCTGCAAATCTTCGAGTTTCGCTATCGAATCATGATGAATACGATTCTGGAGGGCGATAGGCGTTTCGGTGTACTCATGTGGGACCCCAACCAAAACAAAGTCTCTGCCGTTGGCTGTTGCGCCGAAGTGATTCACTGCCAACGCCTGCCCGACGATCGCATGAAAATTATGACCCTCGGCCAGCAGCGGTTCCGAGTGCTCGACGCAGTTCGGGAAAAACCGTATTTAGTCGGTCTAGTAGAATGGATTGAAGACGAACCGCCGCAAAAAGACCTCAGACCTTTGGGAAAAGATGTCGAACAACTGCTGAGAGATGTAGTTCGCCTCTCCAGCAAATTGATGGATCAGCCGATCGACCTGCCCGAAGACATTCCCAGTTTGCCTACAGAATTGTCCTACTGGGTAGCCAGCTACCTTTACGGGGCAGCGACAGAACAGCAAACTCTTTTAGAATTGCAAGATACTGCTGCGAGATTGGAACGCGAAACCGAAATTTTGACTTCTACTCGCAATCACTTGGCAGCGAGGACTGTACTTAAAGATACCCTCAAGTAGCCAATTTGCCTAGGAAAAAGCACGATCGGTTTGACCTGCATTGAAGAAATAATTACACACAAATCATACCATTTTCGATTTGCGATTTTCGATTGGGAATGAGTTATGAACTAAGAGTTGGGAGATTGCCTGCAGTTCTATTCTTTTTTGGAACTGGTATCTGTTTAATTCTTAACTTCAAACAGGTTCGGATAGGTTCCTTATAGCAGTAACTTGTGTTAGACAATCACGACCAACCGAAACCATACGATGCAGTTAGAGGCGGTCAACTGCCACCTCCTGTGGGCGGTGTAGTGCTCGGCGGACTAGCAGGAGTTAAACATCGGCTGTCTAGTTCTGTCAGCGAACATCGAATCGCCGCCCTCAGAGAGACATTGAATTACGGCGATGCCGGCTTAAAAATAGTCATCAACATTTGTCAAAGCGAAACAGGGCCAGTGCAGCGGGCGGCCTGTGATTTGCTTCGACAAAGGCTGAATTCGATCGCCCGGGAAAAATTACAGGCCTTTGTAGCTTCAAATTCAGATTCCGAAGCTAAGGTAGATAGCGCTGAAAAAATATTAAAGCACTCATCCGGTGCAGTCTCAGAAAAAAATTACGATCGGCAAATGTCCGAAGCGCAGTTAATATTTGAGACAGTTACGCAGCAAATGCAACCAAATTTGTTGCTCTTAGAAGCACTGGTAGCCTCTGTAGAACGCGAAGAATTTACCAGCGAACTGATGAATCTTTGGGAACTATTAATCTTAGAAATTCAGGAACCTCTCAAAGAACTGCGTCAGGCTGTTGGCACTGCGATTTCCGCCCAACTGCGGATTCAGTGGCTGTACAATCAAGCTGAATCGCAAGCCAACCAGTGGCAGCAACGAGCTTTGCTAGCTCTTCAGACACAGGATGAAAATTCAGTCCGCCTCGCCGTGGTTCGCAAGCAGGTTCAAGTCGATCGGGCCGCAGAACTAAAAATTGACTTAGACTACCAAACTGTGCGAGTAGAAAATCTCAACCGCAACTTGCTGGCTTTGGAAAGTAAGATTGCTCAAGCTAATTCCAAGAAAGAAATCCTCAAGATGCAGCTTCATTTTGCTAAGGTACAGCAGCAAATAGACTTCACTTTCAGCCAAGTCAATAATATATTTTTTAGTCCTTAGTTGTCGGATTCTGCGGTTATATATTATTGCGCGATCTCAAACTTGTCTGACGCAAAAATGTATTGCCCCACTTAAATTTGCCTCATCTAGCTTAGCTCCTTCCAGATTAGCTCCGCATAAAAATGCCCCGCTCAAATTAGCACCGGTCAAATCAGCTTCTCTCAAATCTGCGCCCTCAAGGTTACTTTCACACAAAAAAGCGTTTCTCAAGTTGGCTCTTCTCAGACTCGCTGCCCGCAGTTTAGCCTCGCTTAAATTTGCTTCTTCGAGGTTTGTATTGTCCAAGCAAGCATCTAGGAGGTTTGCTTCCATCAAGTTCGCTTTTTCCAAGTTTGCTCCACTCAAATTAACACCAATCATTTTGGTGTCGCTCAAGTTGGCGTTTTCTAAGTTTGCTTCAATCAAATCAGCTCCTGTTAATCTTGCGAAAGTTAGATCGGCTCCGCTCAGGTTAGCTCCATTTAGGTTGGTCATCACCAGACAGGCATTCTTGAGCTTGGCACCTATTAAGTTTGCCCCCCTTAAGTTTGCCAGGGCAAAATTTATTTCCTTGAGATTCGCACAGGCTAGATTAATATGAATTAGGAAAGCTTCTCGCAAAGAAGCTTCTTTCAAATTGGTTTCATGAAAATTTCTTTCTCCGGCTGCGTATCGCTTGAGAAGTTCATCAGCATTCATCTCACCAGCCTCCTAAGTTTTACTTAAAAATAAATTATACTACTGACAGTACATTGTAGCAACCAAATAATTTTAAAGTTTCTGTATGATTTTTTAATTCTTCGAGTGCCGATCGCACAAATGCTTCGCAGGCGTTAGCCTCAACGTCCATAAAGAAAATATATTCTCCGAGCGATCTTTTAGTCGGTCTAGATTCAATCCGACTTAAATTAATACCGCGACTGGCAAATACTTGCAAAGGTTTTACCAGTGCTCCTGGCATATTGGCAGGTACGCTAAAAGCTAGTGAGGTATGGGTGCAATTAGACGCTGAAGCATCGAGGATCAACTTAGAAGCAGATTGTGTAATGGATTTAAGGGATGATCCCTCCCCTGGTTCTACGTTGGCGATTTCTCCAAAACTCCTGCTGAGTACCCAAAATCGAGTGTAATTATCGGGATAATCATTAATGGGTTGAGCTAACACTGGCAAATGGTAAAGTTCAGCAGCTCTTGGCGAAGATATCGCTGCTACATTTCTATCTTCCAGATATTGCAATGCTTCCGTGGTAGAATTTGCCGGAATTAATTGAGCTGAGGGAATAAACTGCCCCAACCATACCTGACACTGAGCTAGCGCTTGCGGATGAGAGTAAACTTTGTGAATCTCGTTAAAATTTTTAGCATTAGACACCAGGGCGTGGGAAATTGGCAAAACTAAGGCGTGTTGAATGCGGAGTTGATCGAGTCGCCACAGTGTATCTAAGGTGACAGTCACGCTGCCTTCGATCGAATTTTCAACGGGCACAACTGAATAGTCAACCTGCCCTACGGCCGATGCCTCTAGCGCTTGGGAAATGGTGGAATAAGGACACAGGGTGCTTTCCAAGTTAGTTTTTTGGCTCAACCAATTAACATAAGCTAGAGCCGCTGTTTCTGCATTTGTACCAACAGGGCCGAGATGTGCGATCGAAATTTTCATTTAGAGGCAATTTTAGGTTACAAATGTTTGCTTTACTCTCATCAGCTAGGAAGTATGATGAAAAATTAGCGATGTCCCGAAAGCTTTTATCAGTGATTTCTCGGATGACATTGCTGGGTTCGCGACTTAGTACGCGACTTATGTCACCTTAAAAAAGGTGATAGTTTATTAAGATATGCTTAGGAATCCTATATTTTGATATTTTCTCATGTATACCCGCTTTAATTCTTCCCAATCCGTTGAGATCGCCGTACCAGAGGAACGGGTTCCCATTCAACATTATCTGCGCCAGCCGAGGCGACTGGTGAACGCCCTTGTCGATCAAAGTCGCACAGAACAGCTAAGCGATGACTGTTTCCGCCTGAAAATGCGACCGTTACAATTTATGATGCTGAGCATTCAACCTACAGTAGACATGAGGGTGTGGGCTGAGCCGGATGGCACAATCAATTTGGAGTCCGTCGCCTGCGAAATTCGCGGCGTGGGTTATATCAACGATCGCTTTGCTCTCAATCTCAAAGGAAAGCTTTGTGTACACCAAAGCAGCGGGGTAGCATACTTGAAGGGAAAAGCGGATTTGGAAGTGCAAGTAGAATTACCGCCGCCGTTTTGGCTGACGCCCAAACCAATTTTAGAAGCAACGGGGAATGCTTTGCTCAAGAGCGTACTGCTGAGCGTCAAACAGCGGTTGATGCACCAGTTGCTCTTAGATTACCGCCGCTGGGCAAGCAGCGAAAGTGAGCTAACATCGATCGAGATCCCCCCAATCTTATCTTTAGAAGGGTGAAATCCTACTAGAGAAGGTGTTAATTAATGTATAGGGATAGTTAGCCACAAATCAGGTCACTTACCAGAATATTAGTTAGACGCTCGAATTGGGTACCTGGAGCTTTGTTTGAACTAGCCCGCACGGATAGATAGCTGCCTGTCAGTCAAGATCGATTTGAGTCAGCCCCCCATGTTCATCGTCTTCGATGATTCCCACGCCCCCAGGCCAAGCAGTTGACCTGTTTTTTGAAACTTCCTCCTTTTGACGGAGCTCCTGCTGCGGTGGCTTGATTATTTTGCCCGGTTGATTCGTGGCGGCCACCCCAATCCTGATTTTTGGCCCGGAGTTGCCCAAGCGAATTGTCATCCCGTCCACAACTGACACCTGAGCGATCGGTCTATCATCTACATAAGTGCCGTTAGCACCAAAATTAATAATTTCCCAGCCATTGGCGTGATTCCACAGCTCTACATGGTGGCGGGAAACTACAGCGCTGTAAATAATTACATCATTGTCGTTCGATCGACCGATCCGAACCACCGGTTCTGATTCAAAACACCAAGTTTGAACCGCGACAGACTGGATAGGATGTAAAAGAGTTAAGGTAATCACTGATGTTTTGACACTCCACCGCCAGACAGAAACGGGGATACTTCCAGAGAGATTTTTTGGCAGAAAACTGCAAAAAATTTGATTTTTAAAGGCGTAGTCAGTGCGCCATGATTCCCTCGGTCTGCCGTAAAAGTTGAACTTTTGGCTGCTTGAGGCATTTGAACAAACTTTTGATGGTTAGCTTTTGGCGCAGGCGCAAATTTTTGCTGTCCTCGGTAACAACCAAACACGATGTTATTAATCGGGTGAACGTCCCAGTGATTGACAGCGGTCTTAACCGCTTGATTAATGCGGTCTGGGAGGGAGCGATTTTTCGCAGGGGTGAGCCGCTCAATTCGATCGACCAAATCACCCTTTTCCCGCTGACGAACCAGAGAATTTAACTCAGACCCGCGCTGGTTGCAGCGCAGATTCGAGTTCTCGATCGGGCGACAGTCAACGATCGAGGAATCGCTGTTTGTAAAGAAAGAAGTTAACCAATTATTAATGCTGGGGGCTCTAGATAAAATACTTGTTGGTTGTATCAAACAGCATAGGTCTTTTTGAGTTGCTAACATTTTCCTTATTGATGCGATACCTTTAAAATACAATGCTTTGAGCAGCACTGGAATTTTGAGCGACAACACATCAATCTCTCATAGCGAAAATACCGATCGACCTTCCTCGCGCGCGCCGCTCCAAAATGCGATCGGCAATTAGTCGCCCGGCGAGCGGGAAGGCCAAACTTCAGCTCAAATCTGACTCAGGTGGCTCCGGCTTGGGTTCTGGCGGGACAGATTCTTGTCTTTGCCGCTTCAACTCTGCAACTTTTTCTTGAGCTACATCCCTGACTTCGAGAGCTTTATCTTGGAATTTTTCCGCCAGACTTTGAGCGCCCCGCTTCACGCCTGCCACATTTTTGAGAGTTCTGTCGAAATCTTCGTGTAAAAACTCTGCTACCAGACCGACTTTTTTGTGCAGTCCCTCCGCGTACTGCACTGGCTCCGATACAGCAGCTTCAGAGACGATCGCCCGCTTGCTGCCGATGGTCGAAATAGCTGCCACAGGTAACAGGTAAATGTCGTCTAAAACGCCACGCCAGCCACTGGATTTAAATAGGTAGTGGGTAACTGAACCCGTCCGGGCATCAAATAAGTAGTCAACTACTGCACCTGCCTTATTCCCAGCGTCCGTGAGCACCTCCAGCCCGATCGGACAAACAGCTTGTTCCGGCTGATGCAATTCCGGCAGTTCCGGGTTAATGGTGACAAAAACATTTTCCCCCACCGTATCAACTTGCGCCCAAGCGAACCAAGTTTTTTTGCTGCCCAAAAGTCCCGACTTGCAAGTAAAGCCGATCGCCCGCTGGGAGTGAGCATCGAGCCAAACCCGATCTACCCTACCGACCTCTTCCGCCGTTCTGCGGTCGATCGTGCGCCTGTTGAGCAGTTCGCTGCGCCTAACAATCTGTGGTGATGTACTCATAAATAAACTCCTGAGTGCCGCCTTTGAAAAATGTCGATCGTCCAAAGAAGCCGATTTAATATTCTTCTTCCGAATAATGGCGATTATTATCTGCCTGGGTTAACTCCTCCTCTTCCCTGGAAGTGCCAACTTCTTTTTGGTCGGGAACAGGAATCGTGCTAATTTGCACGCCGCCCGAGGGAGCGTGAATTTCCTTAGCCTCCCTTGGCTTGACGCTAATTTGTCCTAACTGGACTGAGGACTGATTCGGGCCTACGTTGATTTGAATTTTCGGACCTGAGCGAGCCAAGTGAACGATCAGACCGTCCACAATGGGAACCTTAGCGATCGGCTTACCATCGAGGTAAGTGCCGTTGGTACCTAAATTGATCAGTTCCCAAGTTATGCCGCTGCGCCGCAATTCGATGTGGCGACGAGAAACCACAGCGCTAAAAAGAACGACGTGGTTTTCGGTCGAGCGCCCGATCCGGACGACCTGCTCGTCTTCAAAGATCCAACTGCGGACGGGTATAGACTGGAGTGGATGTAGCAAGGTCAGCTTAATCACATTGGCAGCATTGAGTTTTGGTAGAGCGCCTCAAGATGCGATTTTAGATTTTAGACTTTCGATCGCCAAATCCAAACTCGCTCTAAGAGATTTGAAATAAAAAGGTAACCAGGTCTCCTTTGCCCAGAGAGATGCGGTCTCCCGGTCGCAACCGGTGGCGGTTTCCCTTGGGTAGCGGAGTATTGTTGACGTAAGTGCCGTTGGAACTGCCTACATCTTCTAGGTAGCAAGCATCTCCCTCCACCCGGAGATTTGCGTGTACCCGAGAAACTATCTCAGAATTAGCAAATCCCGAAACATCAATATCCGGCGGTACTAAGTCATTTGGCTTGCCTATGTGAACCACAGACAGACTGTGAGGCAATTCCATCGGCGTATTTGTCTGAACGTGTAGCAGGCGGGCCGACTGCTGTTGCAGTTGAGTTTTAGCTACACCTGGTGGCTGTGGGCCCGGAACCGTAGGAGAGATATTTACTGGTGTTGCCACCGATTCAGTTGTAACAGGAACCGAGGGCGATGGCGGGGGATCGGGAATCGTCGGAATGCTGGCGGGAGTTTTTTCCAAGTTGAGCCCCTTATTCAGGGTAACTAGAGGTTCCATTGCCATCAGGGGATCGGGTGGGACTAAATCCGGCGCCGGTGACGATACCACTGTGGGGCCTACAGGCGAGGTGGACGGTACGGTCACCTCAACTTCTGGAACTATGGAACCCGGACGCAAGTTAAAGCCACACTGGCCGCAAAATGCTGCATCTGTCTGAACTGCTGCACCGCAGTTCGAGCAAATTGCGGTAACAGGTAAAGGCGTGTAGCAAGCCTCACACTGGCTGGCCCCGTCCGGGTTCTGGTGATTGCAATTGGGACAGACAATCATCGATTTCTCCTTGCTATCGGCCAGATTTTCAAATCAGCCTCATAAAAATACTCGTGTATATGGTCAAATTTTAACTTTAACCGCCACAATTCTTATATTGCTTCGCTAATACTAGCAAGTGAGCTGACGCCGTGACGTTAGCTGTGATGGGCAAGATTGAGTTAGTGATAATGCTGACTGTGTTGGCACGCTTGCGGCTCTGTCGGCTATTTTACTGCTTCGCCAGCCGCCGCATCGAGCAGCCACCAAAGTTCGCCCTCTGGTTGAACGAATCTGGCTGGATAGGTCATTTCGTCGGCTGCGGGGGCAAAAATTTGAGCTAGGGCGGGTTGTTTGCTGGCTCCTGCGACCATGAAGATGACGCACCGGGCCCGGTTGATTAAGGGGACTGTAAAGGTAATGCGGGGTTGACCGTCTTTGTTGCCGACAGTTACTAGGGCATCCCGGACTTCCAAGGCTGCTGTGCCGGGAAATAGAGAGGCTGTGTGGGCGTCGTCTCCTATGCCCAATAAAATGATGTCGAAGGCAGGAAACTCGCCCTCGGATACTTTGAAGAACTGCTGTAATTCGGTTTGGTGCGCCGCAGCGTCGGCTGCGGGGTCGCCGGCGCCTGTGGGCATGGGGTGGATGTTGCTGGCGGGGATATTCACTCGATCGAGCCACGCGAGGCGCGCCATTTTTTGATTGCTGTCTGGGTGTTCTGGGGGAACGTAGCGTTCGTCCCCCCAGAAAACGTGAATTTTGTCCCAGGGCAGGTCTTGGGCTGCGATCGCTCTGTAGAGCGGTTCCGGTGTGCTTCCGCCCGCTGCGGCGATCGTACAAAGTCCGCGTTCTGCTATGGCTTCTGAGATTTTCGACAGCACAATCTCCAGCGATCGATCTATTAGTTGTTCCCGATTTGCTAATACTTCAACTACTTTTTTCATTAATTTCCTCTCAACTTCCTTAGGTGTTATTCTCAGCAATTGCCAATTTTACCTTGACATTTTGGTTTGAGGTCGATCTCCTGACATACCCGGCAGACCTGGCACCGCATCGCATAACATTTTATCATCTTATGCCTTTTGATTTGAGGAAAGCAAGACATATTTCTACAAGTGCTTTGTGGATTTTCACCCGTTGCATTGAGCTTTCGCAACTTTCAATCAAAAGTTTGAGCGTACTCGGAGCATCTCTGCAGAAAGTAAAAAGCGTTTTTTGGGAGTCCGATCCGTCCCGCACAGCAAAGTCTATAAATATAGCGAGCCGGACGATCGCACACCGACAGTAAAAGCCAAACCGAGATCCTCCCGATCGCACTTACCCCGGCATAGCAAAAATAATCAAGATTGATGTGGTAGACTAGGAAAAATAGTTTTAAATCCGCACGATCGGATGGAAGCAAAACTATGTCAATTATTAAGCGATTTCCTACATCTGCCCGCTATCTAATAGCGCGGTTGCGCCACTGGACCCAACCAGCGGTTTGGGCTCCCCTAGCCGTGCTCTGTGCAGGGGGGTTATTTATCTGGGAGGTATCTGTAAATCCAGAAAGGTTAAGCATAGATGGCGAAGAAGTACCAGCCTCAAACTCTCCAGCTTCGCTATCGGGGCTATCTGCTGAAGATACCGCCATTGCGGCTGAAATCGACAGCTTACCAGTGCTAGTCAATCAGTTTAATGGCTCTACTGCTTCTGAAGTGAACTTGTTAAATTCATCAGTAGTAAAAAGCAAAGGTTTATTCGACGAACTTCGAGATCGGGGCTTAGAAACTCCTCAGCCATCTTCGGCCCCCAAGCGGGTAGGAAGCAGTGAATTTTTGCCTGTGCCAAATTTAGCAAATCCTGCTGTCGAGGCGGGAAACAATAACCCTCAAAATTCCAGCTTGCCAAGTTCAAACGCAACATCAGCGTTGAGTTTATCTGGCAGTGGGAGACTGACTGCCGGAATAAAAACGATCCAGCCTGAGTCTGGGGGTACCGCGACAGCAACTTTATCGCAGGCGTCGAGTGATGCTAATTCAGATAAAAAAAACGACAATTCTCTGCCTTTGAGTCCGCTGCAAGCAGCTATGAAAAAATACGTCGTTGCTAACACTTCGGCAACGGTGGCGGAGGGTGAAAAAACAGCAGACTCGGCTACATTGCTCGATCGACCGGCTTCCGATCCGGCAGCAGTAAATGCGACAAATTTGCTCCCAAAGACCGCTAAAGCTCAAGCTGGAGCAAATCCTGTGAGTGTTCCCACAGCACTTCCCCCACTTGTGTCTCCAACCTGGGGGGGTGACAAAGAGGTCTAGGAGATAGACCGAATAAGGGTTGCAGCCCGCATACCTTGTTGATAAAAGC
>NZ_JAUBUI010000225.1:0-1278 GCF_036705385.1 Microcoleus sp. B3-A4
TATTTGTTACGTCACTAGAAATATATCTTTCTTTATCTATCTTAACATAGTTTTGTTTTTTCTCGCCGACCTACTTATCGCAGCACTTGCCCTTAATTTGATGAATCCTAACCGTTTAAGACATTGGTTCGCTCATTGCTGCTACTGTACCTCATACCATGGGAAAGTGCTGTAAATTCCGTGCGATCGCGGATGGCAGCGCTGCAGAAATAGGGGAAACTGATAGATAGGTTAAATAAAAATGAGCGAAATAAACAAGGTCGCTAGCAGTTTCAGAAGCTCTGAATCCAAGGCTGTATCTACCCCTAAACTCGCTTTGGGAGGGCGCAATATGTTGGCTTCTTTAAGGGAAACGGCTCGCGCCTCGGAATACGCAAATTCCCCATCCAAAAGCTTTGCATTCAAGGACTCCAGCATCAATGAAGGTAGATATTTTGTTTCCATAATTTTGGCTGGGGAATCTGACTGCATCGAGAAAATTACCTCGGCACTTCAAAAATATGCCTCTATCCTTATAGAGGTTGACAAAGTTCGCACAACTTCTGACGGCAGCTCGGGCCAACTTCAATTAGGCTCTGTTATCCTCAGTTCAGATTACCTCGATCCATACAAAAGTTAATTGCCAAAATCGCACAGTTATCAAATAAGCTTGATGAGATAGCTCCGGGGCGTATCTACCAATAATGCCCTTAATGGAGTCTCCAATATGAGTTCTACATTCGCTCAAGTTAACTCACAATCTTCTTTTGAAAAACGGCCACCGCGCTCCTTAGTCTTCATTGACTCCGGCGTAGAAGATTACGAGTCAATTGCAGCGGGAGTGCTGCCGGGACAGCAGGTAGTAATACTCGATCGCACCAAAAACGGCATCGAACAAATCAGCTCTGAAATTGAACAATACGCCTCTACTCACGGGGCTATTAATTCGGTTCACATTATTTCTCACGGCAATTCTGGCAGCCTGCAACTTGGCAATACTGCTCTGGGTTCACATAACATAGAGCAATACAAAAGCCAGTTGGAAAAGTGGCAAACTTCGCTAGCCCCACAAGCAGACATCATGCTGTACGGCTGCGATGTAGCCGTCGGTACAGGTGCTAATTTTGCCGATCGATTCAGTGAATTAACCGGGGCTGACGTTGCCGCTTCCACCAACACAACCGGCAGTGGCGGCGACTGGAATTTAGAATTTGCTTCTGGCCAAATTGAATCTCCCTCAGCCTTGCAGCCAGAGGCTATGGCTAGTTACCAAGGTGATTTAGCTACGATCGTAGTAGC
>NZ_JAUBUI010000226.1:0-1275 GCF_036705385.1 Microcoleus sp. B3-A4
CTGGGGGGGTGACGACCCGCCCCAAACCCATAGTTAGTAAGGATTGAGCCAACTTGTGGTAAAAAAAGATAGGCAGCAGAGTTGTTACACGCTTGCCTATCCAAAAAAATAATGATACCAAGATTCTACCAGACTCATTTACAAAAACACCTGACGCCATCTCAGTTTTTGGTGATGACAATTTTGCTATCCTTGATGCAATCAGAAAAACAAGTCAGATTAGAGCGGCTCTCCCGAGTATTTCCCTGTCTAATTACAGCCGAAAGTCGGCGACGTAAATTACAAAGATTTTTAGATTTACCTCACTTAACAATCGAATTAATTTGGTTCCCATTAATTACTTATTGGTTGACCACTTATTGCCGTGTTGGTACTCGCTTATCAATCGCAATCGACCGCAGTCAATGGGGCTGTATTAATCTGTTCATGGTTAGCTTAATCTGGGAGCGAAGAGCAATTCCATTATACTGGTCATTGTTGCCCAAATTGGGCAGCAGCAACTTCGAGTCACAAACTACAAATCTACAGCCTGTTTTACCATTGTTTTCAGAATATAAAGTCATCGTTTTAGGAGACCGTGAATTTTGTTCGGTAGATTTAGGAAACTGGCTGAAGTCAAAGGGTGTGTCTTTTTGCTTAAGACTGAAGAGGAATCATTGTATCGAAACAGAGCATTTAGTTTGGCAGCGATTAGATGAATTAGGAATACTACCAGGAACCTCTTTATATTTTCAAGGTAAAAGAGTGAGGAAAAGTCGGCCTGCCACTGGGTTTGATGTTGCTTGTAAGTGGAAAAGAAACTATGGAGCATGGAAGGTCGATGAAGCATGGTTTATTCTCACAGATTTAGGTTCATTATCGGCAGCTATCGATGCTTACAAGCAACGGATGGGCATTGAAGAAATGTTTAGAGATTGTAAAACAGGAGGCTACGATCTGGAAGGAACTAGCTTAAAAGGCAACCGACTGATTAACATAATTCTGCTGATGACACTCGCCTACAGTTCGGCAATATTTGAAGGAACTGAACTTCGGAAAAAGCAGGTAGGAAAATATGTATGTCGGCGTCAAGAACCTAGAAAAAGATATCGAAGACGGAGTACATTTGGTGTTGGCTTAGATGGAGAAAAGTGGGTTAATTATCTCGAACAATATTCTTTGGAGGTGGAACAGTTAATGAAGTTAACTCGAAATAAACGTCGCTTTTATCAACAAGGTATGCGGGCTGCAACCCTTATTCGGTCTATCTCCTAGACCTCTTTGTCACCCCCCCAG
>NZ_JAUBUI010000086.1:0-24521 GCF_036705385.1 Microcoleus sp. B3-A4
CAGATGGTGGCGCTGAGCAAGGTAGGAATCATCAAGACGCCGAACCAACCTACATAAATGCGGTTGTCTGTGCTTGTTACCCACTCACAAAAGCGTTCCCAGACATTGGCGCTTTCGCGCTGCTGTAAGGTTGTTGTCATTTGTTTATGATTGCTTTATTTGGTTTTCAATGTTCGTGACGGCTTTGTGTTCCGCCATGTAAATAAACTTAAAGCTTTTATTTCAGTTTGTAAAGGCCTTTTAAGCACAGTTTTTCTTATAGGTGTCATAAATTATGCTTGTTAAAAGCCATAAGGCTTGCTGTATAAGGAGTTTAAAAGCAGAATTCGGAATTTGTGGACGATCGCCCACAAATGAAGAATACTCATAATCTACCTGGGCAACGAAATTCCGGGCTTGCGTCAGTGTTAAGATAGATGAAGGGTTGCGATCGCCAACCGCAAAACTCGCACTGCACAGATATATGTGGTTGCGTAAGTCCGATCGATAAAAGTCCCAACGAATGTCCCGCACCGTCACCTACAGCCCTGCTTATACTCTGGTTCCTACTTACGAGTGTTTTAACCGCTGCACCTATTGCAATTTTCGGGCCGAACCCTTGCAAAGTCCTTGGCTGACACTAGCAGAAGCCAAAAAACAGCTTTTGCTGCTGCAAACTCAAGGTGTAATTGAAATTCTCATCCTCAGCGGCGAGGTACATCCTCAAAGTCAACGGCGAAAAGCTTGGTTGCAGCGGATTTACGATTTGTGCGAACTGGCACTTGCTCTGGGATTTTTGCCGCATACTAATGTGGGGCCGCTCAGCTTTGAGGAGATGGCACAGTTAAAAGAGGTGAATGTATCGATGGGGCTGATGCTAGAACAGCTTGCCCCACATTTGTTACAAACTGTTCACCGACACGCACCGAGTAAAGTTCCGGCGCTGCGGCTGCAACAGTTAGAATGGGCTGGGAAATTGAAGATTCCGTTTACAACTGGTTTGCTGCTGGGAATTGGGGAAAGTGAGGCCGATTGGATTGAGACATTAGAGGCGATCGCCCGGATTCATTCGCGTTACAATCACATTCAAGAAGTTATCCTCCAGCCACACAGTCCGGGAAATCAGCAAAGTTGGGACGGTGAAGTTTTTGATGCTACAAAAATGCCGGAAGTTATTGCGATCGCCCGCAGCATTTTACCATCTGAAATCAGGCTGCAAATTCCGCCAAATTTAGTTGCACAGCCAGACATATTGCTGGCTTGTTTAGAAGCAGGTGCTAGAGATTTAGGAGGAATTGGGCCGCGGGATGAAGTTAATCCCGATTATCCTCACCTGCAACACCAAACTTTAACAGAAATTTTAGCAGCATCGGGATGGCAACTCGTAAAGCGTTTGCCTGTTTATCCTCAGTACGATAAGTGGCTGCCGCAGACATTGCAAACTGCTGTCAAACAATGGAGAGTCAATCGATTTTAGATTTTAGATTTTAGATTTTAGATTGAAGAATTGAGCCTACTGATAAATCCGGGGGCTTGTGACCAAATTGCTTGATATTCAGTCATTAATTATGGGTAATGGGTAATTGGTAGCAACATTATTTAAATTGCTGCTATAGAGATTTTAAATCAAAGAACCGCCACCATCAATCCAGACTTCAGTACCTGTGATAAAGCTGGACGCATCGGATACTAAAAATAAAACTAATTGGGCGATTTGTTCGCTAGAACCGGGGGTATTATCCGTCAAAGGAATTAGGTCTTGAATGGAATCAGGCGCGACTGGAATGTGGTCGAGATGGCGCTTAACCGTGCTTTCCTCAATGGAAGTCTCCACCGCGCCCGGACATATAACATTGACTCTGATTTGGCTGGGAGCAAGTTCTAGCGCCAGCATTTTCGCTAAAGCTACTTGGGCCGCTTTGCTGGAAGCGTAAGCTGTGGCGCCAACTTTCTTGAAACTTCTGGTGCCATTAATCGACGATGTAATGACGATGGAACCTCCTTGTTTTTTCAGATAAGGAACAGCATACTTAACAGTCAAAAATGTTCCTCTGAGGTTGGTATTAATTGTCTTGTCCCACTCTTCGGGTTCTATCTCCTCTATCGGCGACCATACACCGTTAATACCCGCATTTGCCAACACAATATCAATTCTTTGATATTCATTAAAAATGGTTTGAAATGCCTGTTGCATTTGCATAGAATCGGCCACATCTGCTGCAATAGCTAGCCCGCAGCCTCCTTCATCGACCAACTGGCGGACGGTTTCTTGCCCGCTTTCTAAACTGCGATTGATAACAGCAACTTTTGCGCCTTCCTTAGCCATTAAAATTGCTGCTGCACGACCGATTCCCGACCCACCACCGGTAATAACGGCAACTTTTTGTGAAAGTTTCATAATTATTTTTTATGTAAAATAACATTATAATACACGATCGCCTAGCCTAAAAATAGGACTAGAGAGAGAGCTTTAGTCCTAACTATAGATAGATTTTAATTATCAAAAAGATGAAAGCAAAAAGTAAAAAGATATCTTGCTTTTTACTTTTTGCTATTAACCCAGTCCTTACGGCTGCGGAACCCAGACAGAGACTGAACCGGCGTTACACCTAAAATCAGCCCAACCATCGTCATTCGTGGTGATTGGTTCTTGGATGTGTTCGGTGATGTCAATATAAGTCCGATTCGGCTGTCCGACTTCCATAAACTTGGTGCCATCGCCTCCGTTACTCAGTAGCACAGCCATGCCGCCCGGATGTTCTTCATCTCCGAGTCGCGTCCAGCCAATAGTGTTGGGGTGGTCGAAGTAATCGTACTGATTGCCGTAGGAATAAGTTTGGCGCGCTAACAAGAATTTATCTACCATAAACTGATGTTGGTCTAACCAAACCTCGTATTCATTGCCATCATTTGCTTTATCCTTATAGTTAGCGCCGTAATAATCCGGGTAAAAAATGCACGGATATCCTTCGCGCCGCAGCAGAATTAAAGCGTAGGCAAGAGGTTTAAACCAAGCCTCGACAACTGATTCTAGGGATTGTAAGGGCTGGGAATCATGGTTGTCTACTAAGGTAACGGCGAGGGCGGGTTGCTGTTGGACGAGGGTGTTATCAAAAATTGTTCGCAAATCGTAGCTATTGCCGGCCTTGCTAGCAGCGTGGAAGTTGTAGTGGAGGGGCGCGTCAAATAAGGAGACTTTACCGCCAGTTGCTTCGATGAAGTAGTGCAAAGCTTCCACTTCGTAAGACCAATATTCGCCGACGGCAAATAGGTCGCGTTGGGCATAGTGGCGGACGTGTTCCAACCACTCTTGGAAAAATTCTGCTTTAACGTGTTTGACGGCATCGAAGCGAAAGCCGTCAACGTTTGTTGTATCGACATACCACTCACCCCAGTATTTTAATTCGCCGGTGACTTCTGGGTTGTCCATATCTAAATCGCAACCCATCAGGTAGTCATAATTACCTTTTTCTAAGTCTACTCCTCGATCGAATTCTTTGCCTTTTAGCAGGTAAACGGCATGGGTTTCTGTGTTGTAAATGTTGTAATCAATGGCGTCAAAATGCCACCAATGCCACTCCATGCTGGAATATTTTTTGTCGCGGCCGGGGAAGGTAAAATGCGTCCAAGCTTTGATTTTTTGATATTCGCCTACTGGGGCATTGCGGTCTTCGGGATGGAAGGGTGTAGCTTCGACTTCTTCTTCTGCATCGGCACCTAATTTGTGGTTGAAGACAACATCGGCATAAATCCGAATTCCTGCATCTTGTGCAGCTTTAATCGCGCGCAAATACTCATCTTTTGTCCCGTATTTCGTGCGTACCGACCCTTTTTGGTCGAATTCGCCTAAATCGAATAAGTCGTAGACGCTGTAACCTACCTCCTGAGCGCCGTCTGTTCCTTTATAGGCGGGTGGCAACCAAAGGGATGTAATGCCTATTTTGGCTAAATCTTTTGCAGATTCCGCTAGCTGATTCCACAGGTTCCCGTCAGCGGGATTGTACCAGTGGAAATACTGCATCATCACGCCATTTAGTTCAGACATAAATTTAGTTTTTCCTGTTTTGTAATGTTGCTAGATATATTTTTGTTGGTTGCCGAGCGCTCTAGCTATGCCTGCAATCTAGGATCTATAAATATCATAATAGATGGGGCTGCTCAAAACAATCTATCTGTTGATGTATTGACAACAAAACGTGAATTTGATAATAATTATTTGAAGCAGACACAAAAAATTAACTTGGTCGCGATGGTGCGATAACTCGCTCAATTTTTGTGTTCCAAGTACCGTCGATCGCCAATTCAAGCAATCTAAATCCCGGCGGGATTTCGTCAAGTATAATCGGATGGCTTTTGGGTAAAAGTTGGATGCAGGTGCTGGGTGTCCCCAAGTAGGTAACTGAACCCCGCTGTTGTTGAAATTCTTGGTGAATGTGGCCGCAGAGGACTATTTTGATTTGAGGATATCGATCGACAATTGCCAAAAATTCATCGGTATTGTGCAGCATCATTCCATCCATTATTTCAGAGTCGATCGGCAAAGGATGATGGTGCAAGGCAATGATCACAGGTCGATCGCCGGTTTGTTGCAGTTGAGAGTCTAGCCAATGCAAGCTTTCTGGGGAAAGCCGCCCGCCGTCGCATCCGGCTTCCACACTCGAAAGTAATAGAAATTGCCAGTTTCCTCGCATCCATGATTTTTCTGGGGAAAGGGGCGGTTGATTTAAGATTTCTGCCATGACTGGGATGTTGTCGTGGTTCCCAGGTATCCAGTAGGCGGGAATTCCGAGGGGGGCGATGAGGGAGACTAGGCGCTGGTAGGATTCGGGTGTTTCGTCTTGGGACAAGTCGCCTGTGAGTAGGAGTAAGTCGGGCGGCGGCTGTATCTGTTGCAAGCGATCGAGAACTGCTTGGAGGGTACGGGTTGTTGAGAGGCCTTTCCATTCTCGATCGATCTCTGCAAACAAGTGAGTGTCGGTGATTTGGGCGACGAGTAGGGGAGAAACTGGTGACATGGCTGGTGTTGCGGGTCGTTGCTATAGTTCTAGAGTACCTTCCCACAAGGGTTTTGGGGATATGGGAAAAAAGGGCGATTCCCTACCCTTGGGGAACCCAGGCGCGTTGGGGATAGCTGCGCTTCACGAAAATTTTGACAGGTATGTTAAAATTTTCGAGATTTGGTGTACTATAAGAAAACGTCAAATTTCAGACGTGACGGCGGCATAGCCAAGTGGTAAGGCAGAGGTCTGCAAAACCTCCACCCCCAGTTCAAATCTGGGTGCCGCCTTTTTTAATTTCTAAAGTAACAAACTGTTTGTCAGTGATGACAGAGTTTTGTCCATTGAGGGAGAAGGAACCAGAGTTTACGAATCCGGTTTCGCCGTGGCGGTTTATGCTGTGGTGGAATTCATTCATGGCAATGGATCTGGTAGAGTTTGATATGGCAAGGGCGATCGCTTCCTTAAAATCTGGTGAGCTTGTGATTCCGGTTTGGTGCCATCCCTCCCTCCTCTTCCAAGGAAGACAAAACTTAAATGGATTTAGAAACATTACTCTATCGCATAAACCTTGGAGAAGACCAAGACATTGAATTTAAGTCGGCTGACGGTGGTTTCCCCAATGAAGTTTGGAAAACGGTATCAGCCTTTGCAAACACAGATGGCGGCTATATTGTTCTGGGTGTCACGGAAAATCGAAATAGGTTCGAGATTTCAGGTGTCCGCAATCCTAACGGTTTACTTAAAGAGTTTTGGAATAATCATAATAATCTGCAAAAACTGAGCTTCTCAATTTGCGGCAATTCTGACGTACAAACTTTGAAGATAGAAGAGCGTAATTTAGTTATTATTAAAGTTCCCAGAGCAACGAGAACCCAACGCCCAGTTTATATTAATAAAAATCCCATGATGGGAACCTATAAACGTAACCATGACGGGGATTATCCTTGCACTGATGATGAAGTTCGTCAAATGTTGCGCGATGCCAACAACGATCCTCAAGATATCCAAATTTTAGATAAATTTGACCTTGGCGACCTCGATCCAGAAACTTTAAAATCTTTTCGCCAACGGTTTATTTCCAGAGAACCAGATCATCCTTGGCTCGGATTGGACGATCGCAATTTATTGATTCAGTTAGGCGGATGGAGGCGCGAGAGAACTACTGCTCAAGAAGGGTTAACTATAGCTGGTTTACTGATGTTCGGGAGAGGAAATAGTATTTTAGATGCACTTCCCCGCTATCAACTAGACTATCAAGAACGACTGTCTAACGATCCAGAAATTCGCTGGACATATCGTCTGACACTTGATGGCAAGTGGGAGCCTAATCTTTTCAATTTTTATTATCGCGTCTATAGTCGTTTAGTTAATGATTTAGATATTCCATTTAAACTAGATAAAGATGCTGTGAGACGAGGAGAAACTCATGTCCATGAAGCTGTCCGCGAGGCTCTGGTAAATGCTTTAATTCATGCCGATCACTTATCTTCTCGTCCTGTTGTAGTAACTAAGTTCCCTAATGGTTTTTTGTTCAATAATCCCGGTCGCTTAAGGATTTCTATTGGGCAACTTTATGATGGGGGTATCAGCGATCCGCGCAATCCTAAACTGCAAACAATGTTTCAAATGCTTGGTTTAGGTGAAAAAGCCGGATCAGGTTTTAGAAAGATTCTACGAGCCTGGAAAGAACAGCAATGGTTTAGGCCCCTCGTCTCAGAAAAATTCGATTTAGAAATGACATCAGTGGCCCTACCAATGCTTAGTTTAATTCCCCAAGACGTTGAGCAAGAAATAAAAGAAATAGTGGGAGATAACTACTGTCAACTAACAGAACTAGATCGGATTATTTTGGTACTAGCGCATCAGTTTGGAGAAATTAGTAATAGTGACATTCAGTGTTACAGAGAGGAACATCCTAGAGACATAGGAGAGTGCCTAAAGCACTTGGTCAATAACGGCTGGTTGGCGCAATCAGGACGTGGGCGTGGAACCCAGTACGCTCTACCTAATAAAGGTCAATCGGATTTGCTTTCACTGCTTCCAAGCTCCGAACAGAACGAGCCTAGCTCCGTGCATAATGAGCCTAGCTCCGTGCATAATGAGCCTAGCTCCGTGCATAATGAATCAAGCTCCGTGCATAACGAGCCTAACTCTGTGCATAATGATGAAAACTTATTTTTACTAGAAATAGCTACTCCTGTGCGAGAAAAAAATCGGGTAAGCCCTGAGTTGATGAGAAATACTATTCTGAAACTTTGCTCGGAAAGATATTTAACTGCCAAAAGATTAGGTGAACTATTGAATCGCAGTTCTGAAACAATTAGGACTCATTTTATTAATCCAATGTTGTCAGAAAAATTACTAGAAGTCAAATATCCTGACGAACCAACTCATCCTCAGCAAGCATACAGAACCTTATTGTCTCAAGTAATCAGCAAGATTTATGATACTCCGCCATCTTCCCAAACCCCAGAAAACATCGTTGATACCAGCTATCCGCCCACAACGCCGGAACCTTAAACTTTGGAATACAATTGAGAGACTCTGACAGTAAACGCAACTGATGCCGATCGCATCCCGTCGCTGTTTTAAACTGCCACTCTATTGTATAACAAGGAGGCTCAGGGTAATCTGACAATTAAATTACTAATCACTAATCGCCCCAAGGCAATTAGCAATTAGCAATCTTACCCAACTCCTCACATTTTGCTGATAATTCTTTGTAGGATTTCTACGCCTGATACCGCTTGCCAGCCAAATAGCCCCAAGAGCACAACATTCAGAAAAATGTGAGTGTTTCTCGCCCAATCATTGCCTTTTTGCATCAAAGGAGTCAGCGAGGCTGCGATCGCAATTATTGCCATCATTCCCAACCCTGCTAGCAAGTGCGGCCCCACAAATAGCTTGCCGTTGTTGATGTAGGTGACAGCCATCCCGACGATCGCCACCGTAACCATCAAGGCTAACAGCAAAGAACCCATCTGGTGGTGCTTGACGTTGAATTTGCCCTTAAGTAACTCTTTTTTGACTTCGCCTTCCGCACTTCTGGTACGTCGGATTTGAATGCCCAGATACAAAGCATAAAATGAGATGACCAGCAGTACCCACATTAAAATTGGGTGGATGAATTGGCTCCAAACTTTCACTGACTGAGGAATTTCAAGATTCATAGTGTTCTGAGGATTAGCAAACATACTTCATAAAACTTAGCATACCAGTCAGTCCGTCTCGTGCGACGGTACAAATATACGGGATGAGAAAGTATTATGCCTGCCACTAAACAAGACGCTGTATTGATTCAAGCCGCCAAGACTGGCAACATTATTCACGTCCAAGCTTTACTCGCTAAGGGTGTTAACGCTAACGCCAAAGACTCTGAGGGGACGACGGCTTTGATGTTTGCTGCCCAAAAGGGCTATACAGAAATCGTGCGTATTCTACTAAACAATGACGCTAATGTCAACCATGTGAGCCGGCGTTTTGGCTTGACGGCTTTGATGCTGGCGGCGGCTCACAAACAGGCTGACTCTGTGCGACTGTTGCTGGCTGCAGGTGCTGATGTTAATGCTAAAAATGATGATGGAAGTACGGCTTTGATGGCAGCTTCTCTGAAAGGTGATATCAATGTTGTCCGGCTTTTACTTGATGCTAATGCTGATGTAAATGTACAAGATAAAGATGGAGATTCAGCTCTGAAAATAGCTGCTTTATCGGGTCATCAAGCTGTTGTCAAAGCTTTGGCAGATGCGGGCGCTGTTGCTGACAATTCTATGCTGTTTTTAGGTGTCCGTCAAGGTAGCGCTGAAATTGTGCGAATTTTGCTCAATTGTGGGGCGGATGCTAATGTTAAAAATCTAGAGAGCAAAACAGCTTTGATGCAGGCTGCGACGGTGGGAAATTTGGCTGTTGTCGAGGCCCTGTTGGCTGCTGGTGCTGATGTCGAAATTCGCGACAAAGACGGCGAAACTGCTTTAACTTTGGCTGCGGATTCCGGCAATACTGATGTGGTGCAAACTTTGCTGGGTGCGGGTGCTGATGCGAATGTGAAAAATGGAGATGGGGGCACGGCTTTGATGGCCGCTGCTGCTGGAGGAAATGCGCCGATCGCCCATATCTTACTCGATGCTGGCGCCGATATCAACGCTAAGGATAAAGATGATGAAACTGCTTTGAATTTTGCCGTGGTTGAAGGCTGCGAAGATGTGGTGGAATTGCTCTTAAACCGAGGTGCTAGTGTCAGTGCTAGAAATCGGTTGGGCGATACGCCTTTACTGGTGGCGGCTGTTCACGGCCATAGTGCGATCGTATCGGCTTTGCTGCAAAAAGTAAACTCAAATCCGGCTGATTATCTGAATGCTAAAAACTTTGGGGAGACTGCTTTGACGCTGGCTGCGTTTCACGGACATACCGAGACGGTGAAGGCTTTGCTTGACGGCGGTGCTGATCCGAATGTCCCGGCGGATTTGGGGAAAACTGCTTTAATGAAGGCGTGCGATCGGGGTTATGTGGCGATCGTCCAATTATTAGTCGAAAAAGGTGCAGATGTCAACTCGCTCGATGATTCGGGCGCAACCGCTGTAATGTGGGCTGCACATCGGGGTTGTGTCGGTGCTGTACAGGTTTTAATTGATGCTGGTGCAGAACTAAACCACAAAAATCCGGGAAATTATACAGCTTTAATGCTGGCTGAGTTTAAACGTTATTCCAGCGTGGTGAAATTGCTCAAAAGTGCTGGAGCACTGGAGTAAGAATGAAATAGTTTTGAGTAAGGTAATTCTGTCATTCTGAGGGTATGCTTTGGGAAGTGAAGAATCTCAGATATCGGGACTTACGCATTGTAACGGCGTGGCAATAGTTTGAGATTCTCCGCTTCACTCAGAATGACAAAATTAGGTGATTAGTGCGTCCAGGACAATGAATTAACCTCAATTTGCTTTGCGTACCCAGCCGTTAATAGTAAAGCGGCTATCAGCAAAAGCTTTTGAGGGACAGCTAACTCGCAAAACTTCGTGCATATAGCGACTCAGAAAAAATACTATGCTGTTATTGCGAGGTTCAACAGTTCTGAATGTCTTGTCTGCAACATAAAAATTGTTCTCGATTTTGCTGTCATAAATCTGCAATTCGCCGCCTGAAAAACCCTTGGGTTCTCGATAGAAATAGTAAACATAAGTGAAAAATCGGCTTGCGGTATCTGGCGAGCCACTGTCGTTGTGAAGTTTATAAAAGTTGTTGTCATTGTGCATGGTTAGCTGAGCTTCTATCTCACCCAGGGGAAATGAGGGAATATTTAAATTTTTCAGCACGTCGGGGAGAATTGCTTTGATGCGATTAACCATCAGTTCGGAAAATTCGGGGAACGAGTGGAGTACCATCGAACGGCGGTAATCTTCGGCATTGGTTGAGGTGCTGGTACTCACAAATTCTGATTCTTTTGCTAAGACATATTTAATGAGTTTGTTTTTTTCTGCTGGTGTCAAAAAGTTGTCAATTTGGGCGTAGCGAGATATTAAGTCGTCATTTACCTGCGGCGCAGGGGCGGGAATTTCTGTGGCGGGAATTTCGGCGGGAATTTCTACGGGAGTTGCAAGCTGCTGCGGTTCCAGTTGCTGCAAGTAAATTGGGGGTTCTGTGACTAATCCGACTAGGTGTTCGCCGGGAAAAAAAAGGGTGGAACGCCCGTCGTCTATGGGGATTTGAAATAAGGGCGAAAAACTGAGTGTTTGTTGGGTGCGATCGACTAATGTTTTGATCAGGCTGTGCAATAATGGTGTATCAGATTTGAGCGTGAGGGTGCACTGATGTCCCCCGGTAAGCAGGATTTTAACTTTTACGTCTTGGGGTTTAATTTGCGGTTGAGTGTAAGTCATAATTTTTGAAGGACGCAACTGGGAATTTGGTACGACATAACAGTGTTGATTGGTGTCATAGCCTTCTAGATCCCCCCTAACCCCCCTTAAAAAAGGGGGGGACAAGAGTGTCTAAATTCCCATTAAGAAGGGGGGGACAGGAGTTTTCTCAAAGTCCCCCTTCTTAAGGGGGATTTAGGGGGATCGAGACTTAGAGTAAAACCAGAGATACAAAGAATTTCCGACTTAATTTAAGACCAATAAACACTATTGTATCCCTACAATATGGCACACAATTGAAAATTGCTTTAGGTCTTATTCCTAATGCAAAAAGTGCCGAATATCGGTGAAAACCATTGTGATTCCGAGTTGGTTGGCGGCTTCAATGGAATCTCGATCGCGCATACTTCCTCCCGGTTGGACGATCGCAATTATTCCAGCCTCAGCCGCAGTTTTGACTGAATCGTCGAAGGGAAAGAAACCGTCACTGGCCAAAATCGCTCCTTTACTCTTGTCTCCTGCTTGTTCTAATGCTAGTTTAACTGAGCCGACGCGGTTCATTTGTCCGGCGCCGACACCGATTGTAGTGCGATCGCGCGTCACAACGATCGCATTTGATTTGACGTGTTTCGCTACTTTCCAAGCAAACAGCAATTCTTCCAACTCTCCCGCCGTCGGCTGTTTCTCAGTAACAACCCGCCATTTGCTAGTTTCTTCTACTATATTATCTGAGTCTTGCACCAGCAAACCGCCTGCAATAATTTTAACAGTTTGTGGCGGCCCTTGAGTCAAATCTGGCAAAATTAATACTCGAACTTTCGCCTTTTTCTTGATAATTTCTTCTGCTTCTGGTTCGCAGCCCGGCGCGACGATACATTCTAAAAATGTTTGAGTTAATGCCGTTGCGGTAGCAGCATCAATCGGGCGGTTGAGGGCGACAATTCCGCCGAAAGCTGAGACTGAATCAGTGTCGAAGGCTTTTTGATACGCTTCAGAAATAGTTGTTCCCAAGGCTGTACCGCAAGGATTTGTATGCTTCAGAATAGCCGCGGCGGGTGTGTCAGGGAATTCTACAATTAGTCGCCTTGCTGCTTCTAAATCTACTAAATTATTGTAGCTTAATTCTTTGCCTTGCAGGATGGTGCTAGTCGTCCAGCCTGTTGGTGTACTTCCGCTTTGATACCAGGTGGCGGCTTGATGGGGATTTTCGCCGTAGCGGAGAGTTTGCAACTCTTTTCCTGATAAATTAAACTGATCAGGTAGCGAAGATTCTTCAGCGGATTGGCTGCTGAGATAACTTGCGATCGCGCTGTCGTATTTGGCTGTATGTTTGAATGTTTCTAGCGCGCATTTTTGCCGGAACTGTAAGGAGGCTTCGCCGCCATTTTCCCGCAGTTCTGCTAAATAAGTCTTGTACTGTTCTGGGTCGCACAAAACTGTTAAGTGAGCGTGGTTTTTGGCTGAAGCTCTCAGCATCGCCGGCCCGCCGATATCTATCTGCTCAATTGCATCGGCTAGAGTAACTCCTGGTTTGGCAATTGTTTCTTCAAATGGATACAAATTGACGACCACTAGATCGATCGCCCGAATTTGATTTTCATTTAAATCTGCGAGGTCTTGCGGTACATCGCGGCGTGCTAAAATACCGCCGTGGATTCGCGGGTGAAGTGTTTTGACTCGCCCTCCCAAAATTTCGGGAGAACCAGTATATTCCGCAACTTTGGTGACTGGAATTCCAGCTTCTTTGAGGGCAGTTGCTGTGCCGCCGCTGCTAATTATATCAAATTCAAATTCTTCTACTAGACTGCGCGCTAAGTCGATTAGTCCGGTTTTATTGGATGTGCTCAGAAGTGCTAGACGTGCCATTGGTTTGAAGTTGCGATCGCAAAAATAGATAGGTTATATTTTATATCACATCTGCCTGCAGGGAGATGATTTGGTAATGGCTAATTATGATTATTTTTGAAAATTTAAGGATGAGCTCGCTCATTTAAAATATAATTTTTTTCAAAATTATATAATATTTTATACTGACCAATGGCTTCTAAATATTTAGGACTTTTGCGTGGAACTGATTATTTTGTGAGTGCGAGGGGGATTGAAGGCATATCCAGCTTGCACAGTTAGTGTCGCTACGTAAGTGTCCATGTTGTTGAAATTACTTAATAAAACTTAATTGATAATTCTATGGCGATCGCTCTGGAATTTTAACGATGTTTTAGGATGAATTCTAAAAGTAATGTGCTAGCATCGGGTGTAAATTGCTATCTCCGTAAATTTACGTAAAAGTTGGGCGGTCGCAACATTTTAATCTAGAAAATAATTTGGTAGGGCTTAAATATGTTTTTTCAAGAAGCCAATCAAGAAAATAAGCTCAGTAATATTCGCAGTACCCAGAAAAAAACGGCTAAAAACATGAGCAATAGAACAAACTATCAACAGATGCCCAATAAATCAGCCGAGAACTCGACACACGCCAACATTTCAGAAGCTTATAGTCTTAGTTTGTGCGAACTTCAGCAGATGGAGCGAGCAATGGAACAGCTAAAGCAGGATTTGAAAGCTAGCGAATCTCGGTTTCGGAATGTAATCGAAAAAAATGGCGATGGCATCGCAATCGTTAACAAGCTAGGACTTGTCTGTTTTGCCAACCCGTCAGCAGAAGCGCTGTTTAACTGCAAAGCAGAGGAACTTTTAGGGCAAGCATTTTTTGGCAATTTGGTAGTAGAAGCTTCAGCTTGCGACATTGAGATGGACACGGATATGATTCCCCAAGTTGGAAAAACAGAAGCAGCAGGAACTCGCGTCGTGCAAACAGAAGTTGAAGCTATTCGCAAGCAAAAAGCAAATGCTGTAGTAGAAATGCGGGTGGTGGAAACGGAATGGGAGGGAGAAATGGCTTATTTAGCTACGCTGCGGGACATTACCGATCGCAAGCGCGCAGAAGAAATGCTTTGGTTGTACGATCGAGCTATAGCAGCTACTAGCACCGGAGTTACGATTTATGACGCCACTCACCCAGAACATCTAATTATTTATTGCAATCCCGCATTTGAAAACATGACCGGTTATCGGAGGCAGGAAATTATCGGAAAAAACGACCGATTTTTGCACGGAAGCGATACCGATCCGGCGGCAGTAGAAATAATTCGCCAAGCCTTGCAAACACAAAGCGAATGCAAGGTAATATTAAAGAATTACCGCAAAGACGGAACCGTTTTCTGGAATTGTTTCTCCCTATCTCCCGTGCGCGATCGAATGGGTCAATTAACTCATTTTATTGGCGTACAGAGAGACATCACTGAGCGAAAACAAGCCGAAGAAGCCTTGCATAATTCCGAAGCACAAAGCAGAGAACAAGCCGCTCAATTAGCAGCCACACTTAAGCAACTCAAAGCCACTAATTCCCAATTAGTTCAAAGCGAAAAAATGTCTAGTTTGGGATTGCTACTTGCCGGGGTAGCTCACGAAATCAATAACCCCGTCAGCTTCATTTACGGCAATCTCTCTCATCTCACAAATTATACTCAAGACTTGTTTCACCACCTCGAACTTTACCAACAGCACTATCCTAATCCAGTCGCGGAAATTCAACAGGAAAGAGAAGAAAATGACCTCGATTTCTTAGAAGAAGATTTACCTAAAATACTGTCTTCAATGAGCATTGGTGTCGAGCGGATTTGCCAGATTGTTCAGTCGCTGCGGAACTTTTCGCGGCACGACGATTCAGAGATGAAAGCCGTTAACCTCCACGAAGGTATTGACAGCACCCTGTTAATTCTAAATCACCGTTTGAAAGGAAGCGGAGAAAAGCCGCCAATTCAAATTGTCAAACAATACGGGAACTTGCCGCCTGTTGAGTGTTTTGCCGGGCCGATAAATCAAGTTTTCATGAATATCCTCAGCAATGCGATCGATGCTTTAGAAGAGGCGAACAGTAGGAAAAATTGTCAAGAAATACTAGAAAATCCCAGCCAGATTAGGATTGGTACGGAAGTAATCGGCAATAATTTTGTAGAAATTAAAATTGCCGACAACGGCCCGGGAATAACTGAGCAAGTCAAACAGCAGATATTCGATACATTTTTTACTACCAAGCCCATTGGTAAAGGCACCGGAATGGGATTGTCAATTAGCTATCAAATTATTGTAGAAAGGCACAAAGGCGAATTATATTGTAATTCGGAATTGGGCAAGGGTACGGAATTTACTATCAAAATTCCGATCGCACCTTAGCGCAGAATGGGCAATCCGCGCTTTACCAACTTGATATACAGGCAAACAAGCGAGCGGGACGTTCGCACTCCTAAAAAACGATTTTTCTCGTTTTTTATCGTTCCCAGCCCGAGTCGGGGAACGCATATTTAGAGGCTCCGCCTCCCCATTGTAGAGACAATTTCAGGGTGCTTTTTTGTTAACATTACCCACATAAATAGGGAATTAAAAAACCTCCACACCATCCAACTTCTTAAAAGTTTCAACCTTAGCCCTCGCCGCTTCCCCGCAAGTCTTCGGCGTCGGAAACATCTTCCCAGGATTCGCCAAACCTTTCGGATTAAACACCTGACGCACCCACTGCATCGTCTCCAAATCTACCTCCGAAAACATATCCGGCATAAAACACTTCTTGTCAGCACCGATGCCGTGTTCCCCCGAAAGACTTCCCCCAACTTTTACGCAAAGCCTGAGAATTTCCCCGCCCAATTCTTCCACCTTTTCCAGCGCACCTTTTACCGAGTTATCGTACAGAATCAGCGGGTGCAAATTCCCGTCTCCCGCGTGAAATACATTAGCAATCCGATAACCGTATTTCTCGCTCAAACCTTCAATTTCTTTCAAAACATAAGCCATTTGCGTTCGTGGAATTACGCCGTCTTGCACGTAATAATCTGGGCTGAGATGACCCGCCGCCGCAAAAGCAGCTTTCCGGCCTTTCCAAATTTTTAGGCGTGTTTCCGGGTCGCTTGCTGTGGTGATATTTCGGGCTCCGTTATGCTTGCAAATATCAGCAATCCGCTGTTTGTTTGTGGCCACTTCCACTTCTAAACCGTCGATTTCTACGAGTAGAATTGCCGCCGCATCGCGGGGATAACATCCAGTTGCCACCACATCTTCCACAGCATTGATGCTAATGTTGTCCATAATTTCCATGCCGCCGGGAATAATGCCAGCGCTGATAATATCGGAAACCGATTCGCCCGCTGCTTCTATATTGGAAAAATCCGCTAGGAGCACGCAAATCGATTCCGGCGCTTTGAGAATTCGCAGAGTAACTTCGGTGGCGATGCCTAAAGTGCCTTCGGAACCGACAAATACACCAGTTAAATCGTAACCTGGCATTTCGGAAATTTCGCCACCGACATCGACAATAGAACCGTCGGGAAGGACCAATTTTAATCCTAAAACGTGATTCGTTGTGACTCCGTATTTGAGGCAGTGAACCCCGCCAGAATTTTCGGCAACGTTGCCGCCAATCGAACAAACAATTTGACTGGAAGGATCTGGCGCGTAGTAGAAACCGGCGCCGCTAACTGCTTGCGTTACCCAGTTATTAATTACTCCCGGTTGCACGACTACTTGCTGATTTTCTAAGTCTACTTTGAGGATTTTTCGCATCAGGGCAGTGACAATCAGCACGCAGTTTTCTACAGGCAAAGCGCCGCCGGAAAGGCCGGTTCCTGCGCCTCTTGCCACCCAGGGAATTGAGTTGCGATCGCATATTTTGACCACTTGCGCCACTTCCTCGGTAGTTCGAGGCAATACCACCAGGGCGGGCCGCTGGCGGTAGCTGGCGAGTCCGTCGCACTCGTAGACAATCAATTCTTCGCGGCGCTGCACCACCCCATTTTTGCCAACTACAGCCTCGAATTCTTTAATAACGGGTTTCCAGTTGCGTTCTGTTTCTACGGCTATCATTAGTAATTTTTATTAGAGAACTATCAATAATATTGTTGCAAATTTTACTAAGTTTAGCCAATTATTTTTCTAAGGGTTGCAATATTGACACAGGGAAGGATCGGCAGTCTCTCGACCGTCTGGAAAGAGTTTTTCTTTAGTATAACCGCAGTTTTTGCATTTATAGATTGCCGATCGCACTAGCTGAGTCGGAAAATAGCAAAGTTCGCAGGGCAATCCGATTTTCGTCTCAGCAATATCGAATCCCGGCCAACCGCACTCCGGGCAGAATTGCTTAAATTTTTTAACTAAATCCAGAGTTGCATTTTCGATGTTTTTCATGCGAGTTGGATTGTACATGGCCCGCATATCAGTTTCGATATGAACTCGGCCGGTTGACGATTTTTTTAAGCCTGCTGTCACAGCGTCAAAAAGTTTTTTTTCTGTCCTAATGCCCTTGACAATTTCGCCGTTACCGAGTGCAGCGTCGTCAACTATAACCACCAGTGCGTGTTCGGGAAATCCCGCTTTTTTAGCAAAATCATCTGCTTCTTCTATACTGGAAACTAACTGGTGACTGTAGTTAGTTTCAACGGAGAAAGAGTCACCGATTAGTTCTAGATTGTTGGCTCGATCTAATAAAATTACTATTTCTCTGTTAGCTGGCAGATACGGCATCATTGGGTGAGGGCCGAAAGTACCTTCGCTAGCAAAGGCAAGAGTTTCGCCCGCAATTTCTAGGGCTTTATGTGCTTTATGGCGAGCCGCTTCTATTTGTGTTCCTAAGCGTTTAACTTCTCGGGTGAAGGTGCCAAAAGTGTCAGTGTCAAGCTCCGCAGGTACTAGGATATTTACGCCTAATTCTCGTTCCAAAACGGGAGCCATCACCTGTTCTTTTTGGTGCATGGTAGCAAGAACTGCGGTGCGATCGCTCAATAATTGATTGGGATTCACAGGCTCAGAAATATTAGACATACAGCAGCATCATTTCATAACAGAAGGCTCAAATACACCCTTTGACCTAAGTTATCAATTCAGCACTCAAGCGTCAATCTTAAAAGCGATCGCTAGTTGCCTCCAGTCACTCCCCCAGCTTGACCTCTGAGTACAAAAATTACTCCTGTCATAATTAGCCCCACGCCTACCAACCGCAGCGGCGGCAAAGGCTCGTGAAATATAAGTTTGCCACCTAAAACAGTAAACAGGTAACTAATTGACAGTAAGGGCGAGACTATGCTAAGGTTTGCCCGCGACAAAACTACAATAAACCCGATCGAAGAAATTGCATACAAAGAAAGACCACCTACTATCAAGGGCTGAGTAGCCATTGCTATAATTTTTTCTATTAAATTAGCAGCGCCAATGGGCCCTAATATTTTAGCTCCTGCCTTCAGACTAAATTGACCTGCGACGCCGCACAATATTGCAGCAAGCAATAACATAAAAACGCTTCTATTCATAAATTTACTAACCTATAGTACAATCAAAAATTGCCGTTACCAAAAACCTGAAAAACTTTAATTAAGTTTGGCTAGGTTTTATTCACCACTAATATTTTACGCAGAGATACGGGAAAATCAAGTATGGTCGATCGCGATCGAGAGTGGAACAAATATATGGCAGAACAGACCAACCCAAGCGGAGAATACACTCTAGAACTATCGATACTCATGCCTTGTCTGAACGAAGCAGAAACTTTAGAAATCTGCATCGAGAAGGCACAGAAGTCCCTGCGCGAACTTGATATTGCAGGCGAGGTCATCATAGCAGACAACGGCAGCACTGACGGTTCTCAAGATATCGCTACCAGAATGGGAGCAAGAGTTGTGCCCGTAGCAGCCAAAGGCTACGGCAGCGCCCTGATGGGAGGAATCATCGCAGCGCGCGGAGTTTATATTATCATGGGCGATGCTGACGACAGCTACAATTTTTCCAACCTCGGCGCTTTTGTCAATAAATTGCGAGAAGGTTTCGACTTAGTGATGGGAAACCGGTTTCAAGGGGGCATCAAACCGGGTGCAATGCCGCCGCTGCACAAATATTTAGGAAATCCGGTGCTGACGTGGGTTGGGCGGCTATTTTTTGCAAGTCCCGTCGGCGATTTTCACTGCGGACTCAGGGGTTTTAGGAGAGACTCAATTTTGAAACTCGACTTGCAAACAACGGGGATGGAATTTGCTAGCGAAATGGTGGTCAAGGCCTCTGTATACAAGCTGCGGATAACTGAAATTCCAACCGTACTTTCTCCCGACGGCCGCAGCAGGCCGCCGCACTTGCGAACTTGGCGAGATGGCTGGCGGCACCTGCGATTTTTGCTGCTTTACAGTCCTCGGTGGCTGTTTTTGTATCCGGGTACTGCGCTGATGATTTGGGGTCTAATTGTTAGCATTTGGCTGTTGCCCGGTACTCAAAAGATTGGGAGTATCAGCTTTGATGTACACACGCTGCTGTATGGTGCGATCGCAATTATCATCGGTTTTCAAGCAGTAACTTTCGCTTTTTTCACCAAGATTTTCGCCATCAGCGAGAAATTCCTGCCCGAAGACCCTAAACTCAACAAAATATTTCGCTATGTCACCCTAGAGACAGGATTGATTGTCGGAGTCACGCTGATATTAATCGGAATAGTTGGCTCGTTCTTGTCATTAACTATCTGGAGCGAAACGGCTTTTGGTTCTCTAGACCCTTCTAAAACTCTGCGTTTGGTTATTCCCTCACTAACTTGCCTGACTGTCGGTTTGCAGATGGTTTTGTCGAGCTTTTTTCTCAGCGTGCTGAGCTTGAAGCGCAGGTGATAACATTAAAGTTCCTGCCAACATTCCTCAAAACTAAACTGCCATGCAGGGGAAGATAAGGGCGATCGCACTTCCTTCGATCCTAAATTGAATTAACTCCAGATATTGCTGAAACAGCGACCCAACTGAGAGCAAGTTACAATTTGCGATCGCCCGATTCTATTCAAATGGCTACAGCTATTTGTGAGGGCGCTTCGTTTTTCTTGACAAATGATGCGCGGTTGCCATCTTTGCCGGGGTTAACGGTTTTAGTGTTGGATAATTTGAGAAATTGAGGGATTATTTTTGGAGGGGAAGAGAGGGGCGATCGCACTTTGGGAAGATAAGGGCGATCGCGCTTGGGGAAGTGGTTTTAAAGGAGTGCTAGTAATTGGAGATGTAATTTTGGGTTTTCAGGTCTATCTTTGTATATCAGAATATATAACGATCGCTCTCAATTAGATTGACTTACTGGGGGTGGGAGCGATCGCATCCTTTGTAATGTAAAGCACAATCGGGTTGTAAACTCTAAGCGATCGCGTTTTACTAATAAGCGGTTAAATATTAGCTGAATTCCTTCTCTACTTTCCGGATGGCTGGTGTGGCTCGCTGAAAATATCATCTAATAGCAAAAAATATCATTTGCCACATCGTCCAAACAAGACAGCGAGGTTAAGCGTGAAACAGATTGTTGAATTTTGCCTGGAAAGCGGCGAATCGATTTTGGTGGAAGTCGATCGGGCAGAACCAACTGACGATCTCATCAGTAATTGCATCGGTATTGGCGATCGAGTCATTCAAAAGGCTGAAAAAACTTTCGAGTCGGCTCTCGACAAAATCAAGCCCCTGGCCAATGCCATTATGACTAAGGTGCGTAGTTTGAATGAGCCAGCCGACGAAGTGGAGGTTAAATTTGGCATCAAAATGAGTGCTGAACTCGGGGCAGTTATTGCTTCTGGCAATGGTGAGGTCAACTACGAAATTACGTTGAAGTGGCAACGGAATAAGTCCGGAGCTTCAGGCGAAACAACCGGAAGCTCTCTAGCCGACCAGACTTAAATACCAATACTTACCTGTTTTTGCAAGTATTCGAGCTTCTATCCACCTCGGACAGGTCATACGGCTTTACTCCCTTCGCTATTGAGAGCCAAGGTGGTTTTGCTTACCAACTTCAAGGGGATTAAAAGCGGAGGCAGTGCGCTCTCAAGCAGTCGCGCCTGCGTGGAGAAACTTTCGTCCTGAGTCGTTTTTCATCCCCCAATTTCTAGTTGGGGGTTTCCAAATATCCCAAGAGGTTTTATGTCGCTTGAATCGTCGCTAGTCAGAATTTATTATTCAAAAGATAACGTTTCAATCGATAAAAGAATAGTTATTGGTGCTGGCTTCTTAGTATCCCAAAACAGCATTCTCACCTGCGCCCATGTAGTAGCCGATGCTTTGAACATCGCACGGGACACCGCCGAGATGCCTGATGCAAAAATCAGCTTGGACTTCCCGCTCGTAGCACCGAAACAGATCCTCAAAGCCAGGGTGATTTTCTGGCGACCCGTTAATCCGGATGAGTTTGCAGGAGATATTGCGGGATTGGAGTTAGAGAATTCTGCCCCAGATGCTGCAAGACCTGCCCAGTTGGTCACATCAGACGAATTGTGGGGGCATCGTTTCCGAGTTTTTGGTTTTCCACAGGGTAAACCTGATGGAGTTTGGGCTTCTGGCGAGTTACGTGCCAGATTAGCCAGTGATTGGGTGCAGCTTGAGGATGTCAAACAAGAGGGTTATAGATTAGAGCGTGGTTTTAGTGGTGCGCCGATATGGGATGAGGAGCTACATGGTGTAGCAGGAATGGCAGTAGCAAATGAAAAACGACCAGAAACCAAAGCTGCCTTTATTATTCCCGCGAACGTGCTGATTAAAGCATGGTCTGATTTACGCGAGCAAGCGATTCCCGCTTGCCCTTATCGAGGTTTGTCTGCGTTTCGAGAGGAGGATGCTCAGTTCTTTTTTGGACGCGAGAATTTCACACAACAGCTAGTAGATGTTGTGCAAACACAGCAGTTAGTAGCGGTAATTGGCTCTTCAGGTAGTGGGAAGTCTTCGGTAGTTTTTGCAGGGCTGGTTCCCCAACTGCGACAGCAGGGCACATGGTTGATTGGGTCATTTCGTCCCGGCAAAGATGCTTTCCTTAATTTAGCCATCTCGCTTATTTCGCTGCAGGAAACCCAGATGAGCCAAACTGACCAGTTGGTTGAAGCGAATCACCTGGCAACAGAGCTTCAGCAGGGAAACACTAGCTTGGCGGATGTGGTACAGCGCATTTTGCAGCAAAACTCTGGCAATCTGTTGCTAATTGCCGATCAGTTTGAGGAACTGTACACTCTCTATCCAGATGAAAAAGAACGCAAACGCTTTCTGGATTTACTACTGGCAGTCGTCACGAACCACACGCCCAGATTCAGGCTGGTTCTTGTATTGCGGGCTGACTTTATGGAATACGCTCTCTCTTACCCACGCTTTGCCGATGCCTTACAGCAGTTCGAGCCGCAATTGCTTGGTCCTATGAAACCCGAAGAACTGCAAGATGCAATTGAAAAACCAGCCCAGCTACTTGGAGTCCAAATTGAGCCGGGGTTGACGAATCGTATTCTGGCGGATGTGAACCGCGAACCGGGAAACCTTCCTTTGCTAGAGTTTGCCTTAACCCAACTGTGGGAAAAGCAGAATCGGGGAAATTTGACCCATGACGGATATGAAGAAATTGGTCGTGTAGCAAAGGGGCTGGCAAATCATGCTGAAGATGTGTATGCCAGATTGAATCGGGAAGAGCAGCAACAGACACAGCAAATCTTTTTACAGTTAGTACGTCCAGGGGAAGGTACAGACGATGCCCGTCGGTTAGCAACTCGTGAAGAGGTAAAAAATTGGAATTTGGTGACGCGCTTGGCTAATGACCGTCTGTTAGTAACTGGACGCAACGAGCAAACTGGGAACGAGACGGTTGAGGTGGTGCATGAAGCACTACTTCAAAAATGGGAACGACTGCACAATTGGATAAATGATAACCGCGCTTTCCTTGCGTGGCAAGAAAGGTTGCGGGTGGTGATGCGACAATGGGAAAGCAAGAACAACCAAGAGGGTTATTTGTTGCAAGGCGCTCCACTGGCGGAGGCGGAAGATTGGCACAAAAAGCGAACAGATGAATTGAGTGAAAAGGAAAAGAAGTATATTCAGACTAGCCTGAACGAGTCAAACCGGAAACAAAACGAGAAGCTTAGGTCTCAGCGAGTTTCTATTTTCGTGCTTAGTGCATTGATTGTCTTGCTTCTGGGATTGTTTTTCGGAGTATTGGGGCTATGGCAACGTTCTGACCAACAGCGCAAGACGAAAGAGCTTGAAAGCTCATCTTTGAGCGCTTTGCAAAAGGTTGAAAACACACCCATAGATAGTTTAGTGATAGCTATGGAAAACGGAAAAGAGCTGAAAGATTTAGTCAAAGAGCGCGCTCTCGAAGAATATCCCACAGTTAGTCCGCTGTTAGCTTTACAGACGATTCTTGATAACATAGAGCTACAAAATCAGTTTGAAACTAAGCAGAAAGGGGTCAACAGTGTCATTTTTGATGAGGTGAGAAAGCGAATTGTTACGGCGGGAGAAGATGGCACGGTCAGACTGTTTGATTTCAATGGCAAGGAACTCTTAAGAATTGAGGCTCATAAGGGCGGTGTCAGAAGTGTCCGATTTCTTAGAGATAATAAAAATGAATTTGTTACAGGTGGCAACGATGGAACAGCCAAGCTGTGGGATATTTCTTCCCCAAAAGAGCGGCTGGAAACCTTTGATGGTCATCAGTGCAACCCACTCGATAAAAAAAAGTGTGGTGTCCAAAATGTCCGATTTCCCAAAGGCAGTGTCAAAATTATGGCTACATCTGGAGAAGATGGCACGCTAAGACTGTGGAATCTCCAGGGAAAAGAATTATCAAAAATTCAGGCTCACAAGGATAGTGTCGAGAGCATCAATTTCAGCCCAGATGACAAGCTAATTGCTACGGCTGGAAAGGATGGCGTGGCAAGACTTTGGCAACTAAATGGCAATCAGATAAATAAGACATCAGTGGCAGAATTTAAGGGTCATCAGGGCAGTGTCAACAGTGTCTTCTTTAGCCCCAATGGTAGGACAATAGCTACAGCTGGAGATGACGGAACCGTCAGACTATGGAATCTCCAGGGACAGCAGTTGAAGAAAATTACAGCTCATATTGGCAGCGTTAAAGCCGTCCGTTTTAGCCCAACAGACGACAAACTCCTGGCTACAGCTGGTACTGATGGCACTGAAGGCACGGTAAGGCTATGGAGCCTCAACAGCAAAAATGATGCCAAACTTTTGGCAGAATTCAAAGGTCATCAAGGCAGGATAGAGAGTATCCGTTTTAGCGAGGATGGGAAGACAATTGTTTCGGCTGGTGCAAATGATGGCACAGTAAGGATTTGGACAGTCCCGCAAAAGCAGTTTAGACAACAATTAAAAGAGCATAAAGGTAGTATTAACAGTGTTCGTTTTAGCCCTGATGGCAAATACCTCGCTACAGCTGGAGATGATAAGCAAGTCATCCTGAATAGGACGCGCGATGGAAAGATTTTGCAAAAATTTCCTCATCCCAAGAAGGTCAAGAGTGTCCGTTTTAACCCTAAGCAAGATGAAAAAATCCTGGTTTTGGCTACAGCGGGCGAAGATGGCATAGTTAGGCTGTGGGATCTTAATGGGAATAAACAGAAAGAATTGGATGCTGGTGGGAAAACTATCGAGAGTGTCAATTTTAGCAATGATGGCAATTTCCTTGCGGCAGGTGGAGACGATACAATAGTAAGGCTGTGGTCACTCAATCGCAACCCGCAAGACAACCCGCAATACTCTTTCACTCATGGCAGCAAGGTCAAGGCTATCAGGTTTAGCCCAATGGCACTGAAAAAGTGAACTCAAAAAAATCTGTAAGGCAATATATATATAGATCATTGCCTTACAAACAC
>NZ_JAUBUI010000087.1:0-23851 GCF_036705385.1 Microcoleus sp. B3-A4
CTCTCGACGCAAAAAGTCCTCAAGATTAGTTGTTTAATCTCCTCTATTTGGAATTGTTGAGCAATAACTTGCCCGGTGTTGAAAGGCAGGTACTTTTAGATGCGATCGTTTTTTAGTCTAAACTCCAGATAATAAATATCAGGATTGTCAATTAAAGCGCGATCGATAACGGTGGCTAGCGGTTGAGGAATCGCAGAAGTGCGATCGCGCACAGGAACCGCATCATTTTGTAAAACCGCCAAAAACGGGTCTTGACCCTGCAAATTTCGCGCGAAATATCGCGTTATCATCACCTACAAACAAGCCACTCTATTTGGGATTATAGAAACTCTTACTCCCCCCTTAGCCAGGGGCTAACTCTTACTCCCCCCCCTGAGTAAGGGGGGGCTGGGCAGGGTAAAATACCCGATGTTCTCAACGATTGAATCTAATCTACCTTTCTAACTCTTACTCCCCCCCTTAGCAAGGCTACCGTGTACACACAAGTTGATTCTGAGCTAGTTTCCATCCCAAAAAGATGGATTCAAACTGTCGGAGTCCATGAACAAGGGTAGGCATTCCGGGAGGTCTCTGAGAACTATAACCAGACCAACCCCCAAGTCGAGCAATCAGCCAAGTAGCCCAAGGTAAGGAGGCGGGAGGATAGGGGTTTTGCAATTTTTTCGTGCGCCCTTGAAGAGATGGTTCAATCACACACAAGCATTGCTGTTGAGAATCAGAGAAAGTCAGGGAAACTGGTAAGTCGGCACGATCGCGCCCTTCAAGCATTTGTAGGGTTCGCACGGCAACACCTAAAGCCAAGACAGTTAGTCGTTGAATGGCAGCTACGGACTCTAACTGTGTAGCTTCAAGATTTAATCCTGCTTGTTTCAATGTGGCAAAAAGTTGTTCAATGCGCCATCGCCATCGATACCATTCGATAACTTGTAGTGCTTGTTCTAAACAAACCACCCTGTGAGTTGTGAGTAATCGCCAATGAATCGCTTCTTGCCCTGCCGGAGGATTAACTTCTATTGCTTCGACTGCGTAAAGAGTGATACTGGGTGGATAATCTTGTGCCTTCAATTTATCGGGACGCTGGATCTGAACAAGAGCACAGCGGATAATTAGCAATGCTTCTCTCGCCGTCCGTCCAATGCGTGGGTCTGCTGGTACATCAATTGTATAAGCCCCTTCACAGGGCTGTTCAGTTAAATAGGTATAAAGCGATTGGGATTGTCCTAACAACCTACGGTCTTGACGAACGCGCACCAATACGTGATTATATTGGTCGGGAACGGTCGCCCATTCCTCATATAAGTCACATTCGCGGTCACCAATGTGAGTGACCATCTTGGCACCACCGTTAGTTAAACACCGTTGACTGCGCTCGGCGGATGCCAACCATTTGTATGATTCTTTCTGCTCTATTGGCAGATTTTGATAATTGCGTTCATGCTTATTCTTATGATCTAAACCTCGACTCCACAGTTGCACCGCGCTTAACCCTAATGGAAAGCCATTTTCCGCATCCAAAACTAAGGTCGGATGTATATAAAAACCCACATCTGTATTGTTGCCAACCACCCCTAATTGTTCGGGTTTTAGTCGGCCTGCATGGGACTGCAAATTGATTTCACTGCTATCACTGACGGCTAATACGTGCCCTCCTTCTATATTTTTTTGGCAATGCCTCGATAGGCTTTGCACTAATTCCGATACAGTCACATTTTCATTCTCCAAAAAACGATAGTATCCTACTTGTTCAGCTCGATTTTGGCTGATTTGACGAATATTTACCGATTGATACTGGCCCATTGCTTCATATAATGCCGCCCCCTTTTTACCAGCCTTGGGTCTCCAAAGGCTGTTCCTTCTAGGAGGGAGGCGTGAATCAGTATGGGATTGTCCACGGTTTATACCTCTCTCAAAACATGAGCCTAGTTTACTTTGACTTGTGTGTACACGGTAGCCTTAGCAAGGGGGGGCTGGGGGGGGTAAAACACCCGATGTTCTCAGCGATTTAATCCCCTCTACAATAACCTCTAAAACCCCATCCAAATTATGATAAACATCCTCATTAGTAAACCTCAAAAATTTAATTGTTGCCGACTCAATAAAGGCCTGCCTTTCTGCATCATATTCTACAGCGCCCTCCGCAAAATGGCTGTCACCATCAACTTCTAGTGCTAACTTGATTTCCGGTGAGTAGAAATCTAGCACAAATGCTGCTACACTATATTGTCTGCGAAATTTACAATTCTCAAGCCGTTTGTTTCTAATGTTTTCCCATAGTCGCTTTTCAGCTTCTGTCATTTCTGTGCGAAGCTTCTGTCGCTTGAATTTTTCTGAGGATCTGTTGTAGAGTTTTGTCATTGTTATATAGGATTTTTTTGTTGTCTTTTGGTTTTTTAACCCCCCCAACCCCCCCTTGCTAAGGGGGGGCTAAGAGTTTTTTGAGTTTGTTCGGTGGTGGTACGGTTTATGGTTGAATGAAAATACCGATCGCATTATGAACTCTCGCAGCAGTTGACGGAGGTCGATCGAGCAAACTACCTCCCAAATACAAACTCGTCGAACTTCCCCCATCCAAATTTAAAGCCTCCACAGCGCCCATTTGCTGCAATATCTGCGCCAGTTCTGCGAAATTTGGCCCCGCCCCGCCCGCGCGATTGTGCACGGCTACAATCAGCAAATTCCCCGCAGCAGTTCGCCCGATCGCACTTCTAATTGCTGTCTGTCTAACATAGGCATCGCTAAACCCTTCCGCCTTAGCATCCAGCACAACTCGACTGTTTTGTACCAACACCGGCCCGCCGCCGAGAATGTACGGGAAACGGTTGAAATCAGCAGGAAAAGTGTTATTTTCTAAACGCAATAAAGTGCCGATGGAGAGTTCAGATGCCGGGGAAAAATCCGAACGCAAAGCCAAAATATAACCGTTAGCTGGAATGGGAAAATTTGTTGTTCCCGGCACACCTCCGGGGGATTGGCTGACAACTCGCTCGCCCGCAACAGTCACAACTATTTCATTACCAGACAACGGAGTATAAGTTGTTCCCCAATCAGGATTGTAGCGACCGATTCCCGATTGCACGTAGGCACTATTGAGATGAGAAACGGGCAAAGGTTGATTTGCAGGAGTGATCACAGTTTCTTGCAAAGTTAAACGATCGATCGCAAATTCGCCCAAATCGTTCCAGGCGATCGCCCCCCGGTTCAATATCGGCCCAGAAAGCCATTTATTGTCGCGCCGAATTGCGCCTAAAGCTAAGCGATTTATCCGATTAAAAAAACCTGCATTAATCGCCGCAGCCGCTCCCGAAACTTCTGCTGTTTGCAATAAAGGTGCAGTGCCTTGATCGGCAGGCGGATTGCTGAGAATTGGTCTGATTTTTACACCAGCTTGACGCGGATTAACTTCTAACCAAACTACTGGAAAACGAGCAGTTCCTAAATTTTGATACTGCTGCCGCCACTGCACACCGGGCGCCCAAACAATGTTTTTTTCTACTAACGAATCTGGTCGAATGTCGATCACTAATCGATTGGGATTTCCCAGGCTGAAAACTTGCGGCCGCCAACCTAAAGGAATCGTCACTTTGAGTCGCGTTTGAACGCCGTCAGGTTCGACTTTTAGTGATAGCAATTGTTTGCTGGTTGAGAAAATATCCTGAAGTAACGCCGCATCGACTTTGGCATCGATCGCGATCGACCATTCTTGACCGGCGATCGGCGCAGCGGGCGTTATTGGCAGCGGCAGGGCGGGTTTGGTCGGGTCGTCTGGTGTTTCGAGGTTTGGCGCTGTGCGGAGGCTTTGGATTGGGATAGCGGGCTTTGTGGGGTCGTCCGGGGGGTTGGGTGTGGGTGTCGGCGACGGGATTGGTTTATCGACAAAGTTGACTTGCCAGGGAGTTGGTCGATCGAGATCTACAACAATGCGATCGCCCGATTCTATTTTTGCTTGCCGAATTCCGGTAACACTTGCAGTTTGAGAAGTAATTTTTAGAATATTCCCATCAGCAGATATCTCCCAGCCCGCAAGTCTAGCAAAATCGGTAACATCTAAGTAACGATACGGGCCTGTTGCCCGCGCTGCTACACTTTGAGCGCCGGTTAAAGATACCGAAAACCACTGCACCGGTTGTTTGCCACTGTCGGCGCTGCTAAGCAAATCCACTCCCGCACTTTGCATCAATCCAACGTCAGCAATCCAAGTTCGGAAATCCGCAGAAGTGTTGTTGGCCGGCTGCTGAGTCCAACTTAGGGGGAGAATGCGGCCGTTTAGAGACACTTGGCTGCCTTGTCTAATTGTCGAAGAGGGCGGTACAGATTGAGCCAAAAACCTATATTCCGACAGGGAATGAATTCCCTGTCTCATAGCTGAAGTTCTCTCAAGAGAACTATCCCTCAATATTTCAGTCGGTTTTAACCGACTTTCGCTATCAGCCAGGGAATTAATTCCCTGGCTGGAGATCGAAGCATGAATCAGCCCAGCCCTCTCCCCCTGTTGCGATCTTCCGGGTTGATTCCAGAGCAAAGACGGGGCGATCGCCAGTACGGGTAAAATCGAAACTGACAATATTGGACGCCAAGAGGACAAATTACGTTTCACAGCTTACAACTCACAATTTCACTTCTACACTCATAGGTGTATAGGAACCCGGAATATCCGTATGTTTCTTCCTACTAAACCCGATATTTTTGACGATGACTACGATCGGCAGGAAGCTGTCGATCGAGTCTAGGTTAGCCGATGGCGCTAATTGCGCTAAAGATCTACTGCGAACTGCTCACCCCGGAATACAAATAACAAACTCCGAACCCTGCCCTAGGGAGGAATTCACTGTTAACGTACCTCCATGTTTTTCCACAACAATCTGGTGGGCGATCGACAATCCTAATCCGGTTCCTTGACCCACAGGCTTGGTTGTGAATAAGTGGTTAAAGATGTTTTCCTTGACTTCGTTCGACATCCCCACTCCATTATCCTTAATGCGAATCAAAACGTGATTTTTGAATTCGCTCAGAGCAGTTTGAACCGTGATTTGATTAGGTCTGGCTTTAATTTCCTTAAAAGTGCGCTCCTTATTTGATTCTTCCAGAGCGTCAATGGCATTTGCCAGTACGTTCATAAATACCTGGTTTAACTGTCCGGGAAAGCATTTCACTAGGGGCAAGTTACCATACTCTTTCACCACTTCAATGGCAGGGCGGAACTCGCTGGCTTTTAAACGGTGCTTGAGAATCAGGAGAGTGCTTTCGAGTCCGTCGTGAATATTGAAAGAAACTGGTCGATCGCTATCTGCCCTGGAAAACGTTCTCAAACTCGTACTGATATTGCGGATGCGCTCAACTCCCTCCTTCATCGAGCCAATCAATTTGGGCAAATCTTCTCGCAAATACTCCAAGTCCATATCCTTAATTTCTGTTTCAATTTCCCCTCCGGGATTGGGAAATTTTTCTTGATACAAATCAATCAAATTGAATAAATCCCCCACGTATTCTTGAGCAGGTTGCAAGTTGCCGGCGATAAAGCCTACGGGATTGTTAATTTCGTGGGCTACCCCTGCGACTAAATTTCCCAAAGCAGACATCTTTTCACCCTGCACCAATTGTAGTTGCGTCTGTTTGAGATCCTGAATAGACTGCTCCAGTTTTTGGGCATAATCCTGAGATTGTTGATAAAGCTGTTGAGATTGCTGATACAAGCCCGCGTTTTCCAACGAGATGGCAGCTTGGGAGCAGAGGATGTTAAGGAGGGTGACGCGATCGCCAGTGAATGCCCCTGTCGTCAGATTATTTTCTAAATACAGGATTGCCATCATTTTGCCTTGATGGATAATCGGAGTACAGAGGATGCTCTTAGGTTTGTGCTGCTTGATATAGGGGTCAGAAGTAAATATTAATTCAGTCTTTACATCATCGAAAACTAGGGTTTTCTGGGTGCGTTTGACGTAATTAATCACAGTCTGGGGAATTGATTCGCTCTCCTCGATCCCAATAGTTTCTTGCAGAATACAGCCTTGGCGATCGCTACAGTGGACAGCGATTGTCCAGTTGTTTTCTTCTTTCAAAATTAATACTCCTGTTTGAGCGCCTGCATTCTGAATCGTCACTTCCATAAGGGTAGTGAGCAATTGTTCCAGCTTAATTTCGCTCGACAAAGCTTGATAAGCTTTGATAACAGTTGGTAAATCTATTACTGTGGTACTCGTACTGCCAGCAATTGTTTGGTGATGACTTGAAATCAATGAACTCTCATTGGAGGTAGTACCTTCCTCGAACGAACGAGCGTTTTCCTGTTTCAAGATAGGAGCCAGAAGTTCGGGATAGCGTTGTTCTAGATCGTCGATTTTTGCTTTCGCTCCCCAACGAGCATAAGCATAGTAAGCATCTCTTAGATATACCTGGGCAACTTTTTCTTTCCCCCATACCAGGTAGAATTTAGCAGCCAGTTCATTCGCCAGAGCTTCTTCGTTGAGATAATCGTTTTCTTTAGCCAGAACAATGGCGCGATCGTAACTCTCCATCGCCTGCACATTTTCACCCCGGACTCGGAACAGTTCGGCTTCCACTAGGTAACATTTGTGCGAGAAATTCATGGGGGCGTGATGTGCCCATTTATGAAGGGTTTCCTGGTTGCTTTTCACTTTTTCCAGATGTTCTTGTTTCTCTTCCGATGAACCCACATCGCTACAAACTCCCAGCCGTGCTAGAGAGTCATAAAAGTAGAACATCGGCACATTGAGCATACCCGTCACCGCGTCTAAATACTGTTCGGCTTGCCGAGCATTTTCTAAAGCTTGCTCGGTTTCTCCAAACAGGTAACACACAAGCAGTTTATGGAAGTAAAAATAGTGTAGTCCGTTGCGATCGTTTGCTTGGATGTGAAAGGGGAGCATTACTTCTTCATTGTAGGCATCTCCCACAAATTGACAGGGATTTTCCGATCGCCCCAGCAGATTTAATAAAGCCTGATGAACGATTTGAGTATAATTTAACGCTGCTTCTTGTTTAAATTGAACCAGTGCATTGCAGTAAGTCGCTACCTCATCTTCTAGTCCGGAAATTTCTCGACCGATTAAATATGAATACTGAGAGATTTCTTTGGCTGAATATCCTAATTCTAGCTCTCCGGTTTCCAGCCCTCTGGCGTAACCCTCTTTTAAAAGAGGGATGGTTTCTTTAACATGATGTTTACCATGTATGATGTGAACGCCGACTGTATAATATACTTTTGTCTTGAGGTAATTAGCATTAAATAAATCAACAATATTTAACGCTAATTTACCAAATTCAAACCCTGTTTCAATGTCTTGAACTACACCGCTTAATACCAACCCATACAAGCCGTAAGCAAAAGCAGATAAGGGAGCATTCCCATAACTAACCGACAAATGAACCATTTCGACAATAACCAGTGGCAGGAGAAGTGGAGCCGTGATGTAGGCTGGAGAAACTAAACCTGATAAAATCCGCAAAGCTGCTTGCTTTTGGAGATTTTCCATTTCTGGCAAATCAATAAAGTCCGCAATTTTTTTGCCAGCAAAAAGTGACGCAGTTTGTTCTAGTGCCTGCTGAATATCTGCCGGAGTTGGATTTTCTGGAAAGCAGATTCCCAAGAGTTTGAGAACTGCTAACCCCATTTCAACAGCTTGTTTGGGTTTGACTTGCGCCGTACAAGCAGAAAGCTCGATTTCATAAACTTTCACCTTATCCAGCAGCGTTCTGGCATGGTGCAGGACTAAAGCTGCTAATTCCTCCATTTCCTGAAAATCATAGCTCAGGTATGCAGTTTCTGCCGCTAATACGTGCAGTTCCAGGGCTGTTTCATAGTGAGTGTGCCAGCTATCGGGAGCTAGAATTTGCCTGCCAAAACTTAAATATTTGCGTGCCGCAGCATAAGCAGTAGCAGTCTTCGCCTTACGTCCCGCGATTAAATTCAACTCAGCCAGTTGGTAACGCTCGGTTGGGTCGGTAATTAAATCAACACCATAATTCAACTGGTTGACTATATTAAAAATATTCTCTTCCCTTTCTGTTGTTGGAGTATTAATCAACAAAAGTTGACCAATATTGAGGTGAGTGGATTGTTTTTGGGATTCGGGAATCAAAACGTAAGCTGCTTGCTGTACGCGATCGTGCAGAAATTTGTAATAACAGGAATCTGGATTCTGGAACCACGAGTCAGAAGTATTGCTTTCTCCTTCTGAATTATGATTTGTGAATTCAAACTCCTCTGAAGTGAAAAATTTATAAATTTCAGTTAGTGGGAGAATCAACCCTGCTTGCAAAGCAGGCCACAAGTTGGCTGCCGTATCTGAAGAAGATTTTTCACAAACTACCGCCAGCGTTGCTATATCGAATTCGTTACCAATGCAGGCAGCTAATTTTAAAACTTCTTGAGTCTGAGATGGCAACTTTTGTAATTGAAGCGCCATGAACTCGACCACATCATCTGTCAGGGATAAGGTTCGTACTGTGGCAATATCGCACTGCCAATACCGCTCGTCAAAATTAAAGGTAATTAACCCATCTTCATGCAAAGATTTGAGAAATTGCGTGCTGAAAAATGGATTGCCTTGGGTTTTTTGATCGACCAGTTCTGTTAAGGGCATAGCCAACGATCTAGAACAAACTAAAGTATCGGCAATCAAACAATTCAAATTGAAACAATCGAGCGGCGCGAGGGTAATGGTGCTTACCGTAGCTCCGGTTTGTTGAATGTCGGATAATGTCAGCACTAAAGGGTGTACGGGACTGACTTCGTTATCTCGATACGCTCCAATTAATAAGAGATAGCGCCGATCGCGATCGCTCGTCAGAAGTTGAATCAAGTTCAATGAGGCTGAGTCGGCCCATTGCAAGTCATCTAAGAAGATAACGAGGGGATGTTCTTTGGTTGTGAAGAGTTGAATGAAGTTCTCTAATAAGCGATTGAAGCGATTTTGGGCAGCACTGCCCGAAAGCTCTGGTGCCGGGGGTTGCTCTCCGATAATCCGCTCTAGTTCGGGAATTACCTCAACAATTACCTGAGCATTCTCGCCCACTGCTGCCAGGATTTGAGTCTTCCACTGTTCAACTTTAGCATCTGTTTCGCTCAGCAATTGCTTCATTAAATCGCGAAAAGCTTGTACAAAAGCTGAGAATGGTTGGCTGCGTCCAAATTGGTCGAATTTGCCTTTAATGAAGTAGCCTCTCGCTGCAACAATCGGTTTGTGAACTTCGTTGACGACGGCGGTTTTGCCAATACCTGAGAAGCCAGCCACCAGCATCATTTCCGCGCTTCCTGCACTTACGCGATCGAAGGCTGCCAGTAGGGAGAATACTTCGCTCTCTCTACCATATAATTTTTCGGGAATGATGAAGCGATCGCACAAATCTCGCTGCCCTAGTTTAAAAGAGGCGATTTCTCCAGTTTTTTGCCACTTGTACAAACAAGTTTCCAAATCAAACTTGAGTCCGATCGCACTTTGATACCTATCTTCAGCATTCTTCGCCATCAGTTTGCTAACAATTTCAGACAGCACCAATGGAACGCTTTTGTTGAGGTGATGGAGTGGGATAGGCTGCTTGGCAAGGTGACAGTGTACTAACTCTATCGGATCTTCGCTTTGGAAAGGCAACTGTCTCGTCAGCAGTTCGTAGAATGTAACTCCCAGAGAGTAGAAATCGGTGCGGTAATCAATGCCTCGGTTCATTCGCCCAGTTTGTTCGGGAGATATGTAAGGTAAAGTTCCTTCGAGGAGGTTGGGATTTTGAATTTCTTGGGTTTGGCGCGGCAACAGGGAAGCGATGCTGAAGTCAATCAGCTTAATTTGTTTGCTAACAGGGTTAATTAAAATGTTCGCGGGTTTGAGGTCTTTATGGATGACGTGGTGGCGATAAAGTCCATCAAGCGAGTTGGCAATTTGAATGGCAATGGGAAGAAACTCGTTAATAGGCAACCCTTCCAGAGGTTCCTTGCTGGCGAACACTAAACTAGCGAGGTAGCTATTTAAGGAAATTCCGCCAAAGTCTTCCATCACCAGAGCATAGTGGTTATGGTAAGTCTCCAGGCTGTATGCCTTGACAGTGCCGGGGAGCTCTAAGTTTTTAGTGATGACGAACTGATTGCGGAAGTGAACCAGTTCGTGGAAGCGGGGAAAGTCATTTCGCAGTAGTTTTATCACTACGGGCTGCTGATCGGAAGACCGACGGGCACGATAGACTAGAGTTCGATTGCCTGCGTATATTTGCTCGTTAATCTGATATCCTCGAAAAATATTTGTTATGCTAGCCATACCTACCTATTCCTATTGCTTCTGTCAAGCCTGAAGCTTTTTAGAGTTAATATCTACTATTTTCACTCTATCGGCCGTACTATTTATTAATTATACTTAGTTTAATCTACTTTGTACCTCAAGTTATGAAAATGCCATTTTAAAAACAAGACTTAATATTTGAGGTAAGAGAGGTTGATAAGGGATTTGAGACTAAGTAGAAAATGAAGGAGGCTAACGCTGATTGAATGACAGCAATTCATTGAAGAGGAACTTAAGAAGCTAATTAATAGGATAAAAAACATGGTGAAAATCGTTGGCTAGCTAAGTCAATTAACGACGGGTAGTGGTATCACTCCTGTTTCTGGATTGAATACTTTGCAAAAGTATTTAAGAGAGTCACGGTTGCGGTTAATCCGCAATACAACCAGCCAAGAATGCTCTAGTTGTTGAGTCGTGATCAAGAAAATGCTATCTACCAAAACCCATATTTGCAAGTGTGGTGGTTGTGTATTAGCTCGCTACGAAAACGCAGCTAGAAACATCCTCCAGGAGGGGATGGGGTACGGTCGGGCCGACCCAAACCTCTGAATTAAATCTAGGCAACGCTTGTGGAGAGATGATATCTACTGAAGAAAAGAGAAATCCTGCATCAGCACATCGCCTCAACGAATCAAGAATCAAGCGCGTCTTTAGACCTGAGAGTGTCAAAAAAGTTTGTGGGAAAAAAATACAAAATAGGGTTATGGAGAACTGTCAACCTTTTTCGGCTAGGTATCTTAGCCTCGGTTTTGGACGATCGCTTACAAGACTTGCGCGCAAACTCTGACTGTAATCGGTGAAATATTATCAATTTCTTGATACAATTGATGTTCGCGGTTCGAGAGTTGACTGCACGATAAGACAGGTTTCACGAGTTGTGAACCGCGCTGCTACATTGCACCTACCGACTGAACGGGCAGGTGGCTTTTGTGTCTGCGGGCGCTGACGGAAGCAACTCAACAGCGCAGCAAGCAAAATAACGCTAAAGTTACTATCTACCTGTGTTCGCTGCAAGGCTACCCTCGCCGACTCAGGAAAAAAACACACAAAAAACTCGATCGCCAGCAATGTATTTATTTGCAGGGCGGCGATTTCCCAAAGAATCACTGCTTTTTGACAGCAGGGTATTCTAGGAGACATCTCCGAGAGGATGCGAGCGAGATAATTTAAAATCTGCAAACAGGGTTTCAGTGCTAAGTACAGGCAGCAGCGACGTAAATTTTTATCAAATCAGCTTGCAATGTGCTGTTTTAAAGTTTACTAGGCTCCCACCGCTCGGCAGCTTTCTCTCTCCGAGCTATAAAAACGCATCAACCACACAATCACGGAAATAACATTCAATCAACATGGGTAACACGATCGATCCAAACAGAAACAGAAACGTGCATCAGACTGAGCGAGGAACTCCATTCGCCGGCCAAAGCTGGTTAGTGGAAGAAAGAGATGCCTGCGGTGTGGGGTTTATTGCCAACCAAAGCGGCGAAGCTACGCACTCGATTATTGAGAAAGCGCTGCCAGCTTTAACTTGTCTGGAACATCGCGGCGGTTGCAGCGCCGACCAAGATTCCGGCGACGGTGCGGGTTTGATGACCGCGATTCCTTGGGAATTGCTGGATGCTTGGTTTGCCGAACAGGGAATTGTGCCTCCCGCACGGGAAAACTGCGGCGTGGGAATGCTGTTCCTGTCTCAAGATAAATTTCAAGCGACTATAGCGCGGCAGGTGGTTGAGCAAGTTCTGACCGATCGCGGGCTGAAAGTTTTGGGATGGCGCCAAGTTCCCATTGTACCGTCGGTTTTGGGCGAACAAGCGCTAGAAAATCAACCTCAAATCGAACAAGTAATTGTCACTTCACCGCACTTAGCCGGAGACGAACTCGACAGACACCTATTTCTGGCGCGCCGCACGATCGGACACGAGCTGTCAAAGCGCCCCAACTTCACCCGCGAAGACTTTTATACTTGCTCTTTCTCCTGCCGCACGATCGTCTATAAAGGCATGGTGCGATCGGCCGTACTGGCAGAATTTTACCCCGACCTGAAAAATCCCGCTTATAAAAGCTCCTTTGCCGTCTATCATCGGCGCTTCAGCACCAACACCCTGCCCCGCTGGCGCTTAGCCCAGCCGATGCGCTTGCTGGGACACAACGGGGAAATTAACACGCTGTTGGGCAATATTACCTGGATGAAGGCGCGGCAAGCGAATTTAGCTCACCCGAATTGGAGCCAAGCTGATATCGACACGTTCAACCCAATTGTCAATCTCGAAAGCAGCGATTCGGCAAACTTGGACAACGTGATGGAGTTGTTGGTGCACTCCGGCCGCACCCCCCTAGAATCCCTGACAATTCTGGTACCCGAAGCTTACAAAAATCAGCCGGATTTGGCTGACTATCCAGAAATTGTCGATTTTTACGAATATTACAGCGGCATTCAAGAACCTTGGGACGGCCCCGCACTGCTGGTATTCAGCGACGGCAAACAAGTAGGTGCTACGCTCGATCGCAACGGTTTGCGACCGGCCCGCTACTGCATTACTAAAGACGGTTTGGTAATTGTGGCTTCCGAAGCCGGAGTTGTCGATATTCCCGAAGCAGATATTGTCGAAAAAGGCCGTTTGGGACCAGGACAAATGATTGCAGTTGACCTGCAAACCAACGAAATTCTCAAAAATTGGCAACTCAAGCAGCGCATTGCTAAGCGGCATCCCTACGGCGAATGGCTGAAACAAAACCGCGAAATCTTGCAGCCGCAGCCTTTTGCCGAAACAGCAACCCTCGACTCGCAAACCCTGTTGGCAACCCAAACTGCTTTCGGCTACACAGCAGAAGATTTGGACATGGTGATCGTCGAGATGGCGAGTTCTGGGAAAGAACCGACTTTCTGCATGGGCGACGACGTTCCCTTGGCTGTGTTGTCAGAAAAGCCTCAGTTGCTGTACAACTATTTCAAACAGCGGTTCGCTCAAGTGACTAATCCGCCGATCGACCCCCTGCGCGAGGGGATGGTGATGTCGCTGACGATGAGTGTGGGCCTGCGGGGCAATTTACTGCAAGCAGTGCCGGAAAATGCCAAGAGGCTGAAAATTGATTCCCCCGTACTCAACGACGCTGAACTGTATTTCTTGAAAGAGCAAAAGTCTTTCGCCGCAACCGAATTGTCAACACTTTACAAAATTTCTGCCGGGCCTGGAGGTTTGAAAACCGCAGTCGAGCAACTTTGTCAAAAGGCCGCTCAAGCAGTGCGTGACGGTTCGAGAATTTTGATTTTGACCGATCGAGTCTCGAAGGCCGAAGGCGAATCTTCTGTTGGATTAAGTGCAGAATGTACTTATATTCCGCCCTTCCTGGCAGTTGGCGCGGTTCACCACCACTTAATTAGCGTCGGCCTACGGATGCAAACTTCCCTAGTTGTCGATACCGCCCAGTGCTGGAGCACTCACCACTTCGCTTGTTTGCTCGGTTACGGTGCAGTGGCTGTTTGCCCTTACCTGGCATTGGAAAGCGTGCGCGCCTGGTGGTCTGACCCCAAGACTCAAAATTTGATGCAGCACGGCAAAGTTCCCAATATTAGCGTGACACAGGCTCAAGCTAAATACCGCACAGCGGTGGAAAACGGCTTGCTGAAGATTATGTCGAAAATGGGTATTTCGCTGCTGTCTAGCTATCAGGGGGCGCAAATCTTTGAGGCGATCGGCATTGGCGGTGATTTGCTCGATTTGGGTTTCAAAGGCACTGTTTCTCGGATCGGCGGTTTGAGTGTCGCGGAACTGGCTAACGAGGTAATGTCTTTCCACAGTCAGGCTTTCCCAGAATTACACCTCAAAAAGCTGGAAAATTACGGCTTCGTGCAGTACCGCCGGGGCGGTGAATATCACATGAACAGCCCGGAAATGGCCAAGGCTTTGCACAAGGCTGTGACTACTTTTAAGGCTCAGACTAACAGTAACGGCAATGGGGCAGAACCAAAAATGACACCATTTGGTGACAAAAATGGTGAAAGTGCCTACGACCATTACGAGGTTTACAAGCAACAGCTCGAAAACCGCCCGGTAACGGCTTTGCGGGATTTGCTCGATTTCCAGAGCGATCGCCCTTCCATTCCCATTGAAGACGTAGAATCTGTAGCAGATATTGTCAAGCGCTTCGCCACCGGCGGAATGTCTCTCGGCGCTTTGTCCCCGGAAGCCCACGAAACGCTAGCGATTGCGATGAACCGCATCGGCGGCAAATCGAACTCCGGGGAGGGCGGCGAAGACCCGGTGCGCTACAAAGTGTTAAACGATGTGAGCGCGGCGGGTTTCTCACAAACGCTACCTCACTTGAAAGGTTTGCAAAACGGCGATACAGCTTCTTCATCCATCAAACAAGTAGCTTCTGGACGCTTCGGGGTGACTCCTGAATACCTGATGAACGCCGAGCAAATCGAAATTAAGATCGCACAAGGTGCGAAACCAGGTGAAGGCGGTCAATTGCCAGGGGCGAAAGTGAGCGAGTACATTGCTTATTTGCGCCGATCGAAACCGGGTGTGACGCTGATTTCGCCTCCTCCTCACCACGACATTTATTCGATCGAGGATTTGGCGCAGTTGATTTTTGACTTGCACCAAATCAATCCGAAAGCAGGAGTTTCCGTGAAGTTGGTGTCGGAAGTCGGCATCGGGACTGTAGCCGCCGGTGTCGCCAAGGCAAATGCTGATGTGATTCAAATTTCCGGCCACGATGGCGGCACAGGTGCTTCTCCATTGAGTTCGATTAAGCACGCAGGTTCTCCGTGGGAACTCGGATTGACTGAAGTTCACCGGGTGCTGATGGAAAATAAATTGCGCGATCGAGTTTTGCTCCGCGTTGACGGTGGCTTTAAAAGCGGCTGGGACGTGATTGTAGGCGCTTTGATGGGCGGCGAAGAGTACGGTTTCGGCACGGTGGCAATGATTGCAGAAGGCTGCATTATGGCTCGCGTTTGCCACATGAATAGTTGTCCGGTGGGCGTGACAACTCAACAAGAACACTTGCGGAAACGGTTCCCTGGTACGCCGGAACACGTTGTTAATTTCTTCTATTTCGTAGCACAAGAAGTGCGGAGTTTACTGGCGAAATTGGGTTATAAGTCGATCGCAGATATCATCGGCCGCGCGGATTTGCTGAAAATGCGCGATGGGGTGAAACTAACTAAAACCCAAGCGATTAATTTGGATTGTTTGACCAAGTTACCGGATACTAAGAGCGATCGATCTTTCTTGATCCACGGTGACGTACACACCAACGGGCCTGTGTTAGACGACGATTTGCTCGCAGATGCTGAGATTCAAAGTGCGATCGCCAATCACGGCACTGTTAGCAAGAATGTAAAATTGGTGAATACCGATCGCACTGTAGGCGCAAGAATCAGTGGTGCGATCGCACAGCAACACGGTAACACCGGCTTTAGCGGTCAAATCACCCTCAACTTTACTGGTAGCGCGGGCCAAAGCTTCGGCGCATTCAACTTGCCGGGGATGACGCTGGTGCTGTCAGGCCAAGCCAATGACTACGTTGGTAAAGGAATGCACGGCGGCGAAATCGCGATCGCACCGCCGGCTGGTGCGACTTATGATGCTTCCCAAAATGCGATCGTCGGCAACACTTGTTTGTATGGTGCGACGGGCGGAACTCTGTTGGCTGCGGGTAAAGCTGGCGAACGGTTTGCGGTGCGTAACTCGATGGCGAAAGCAGTCATTGAAGGTGCGGGCGATCACTGCTGCGAGTACATGACTGGCGGCGTGATTGTCGTGTTAGGAAAAGTCGGCCGCAACGTCGGCGCTGGAATGACTGGCGGCTTGGCTTATTTCCTCGATGAAGATGGGAGTTTCCCGGCTCACGTCAACGGGGAGATTGTGAAGATGCAGCGCGTTTGTACGGCGGCTGGGGAGGCGCAATTGAAGGAGTTGATTGAGGCTCAGTGCGATCGAACCGGCAGCAAGAAAGCTGAGAAGATTTTGGCAAATTGGGCTGAATATCTGCCGAAGTTCTGGCAAGTTGTGCCGCCGAGTGAAGCGAATTCGCCGGAGGCTTCGGAACAAAAGATTGCTGTGGAAGCGTAATTTTCCAGTTGGTTAAATAGATGAGGGGCGACGCGAGTTGCCCCTTTTTTCATATTCACATACTCAACAATTTCTGATTATTTGGGGTTGGCTAGAACAAAAGTTGCGATCGCACTTTCTTTTCTATTTGGAAAAATTGCTATCAAATCACTTATACTCAAAGGTCGATCGCGCCGTGCCCCCTCAGAAAAGCATGAGCGCTGGCTCAAGAGTCAAAAACGCCACCACTAAAGCTGAGCTAGCTCTCATTTACTTTGCAGATTGTAATTATCAAGGAAAGCTATCATTTTTTCTCAGTAGCTTTCCGCTGCTCCCTTCGGGTTTTACAGCAAAAGTTAAATACAGGTGAGCTGATCTGCACGGAGCGAAAAGTTTTGTTACAATAGGTAAGCTGTTACAAATCGTAACTTATGCTGGTTCCTATTTTAATAATTGACGTTGCCCTCGTTGCCTGGTCTTTGCACTTAATGCAAGAGGCGATCGCGCAACGGGAATTTTCACTAATGCTAGCCGGCACCCTAGTTGCGGTCTCAGCCGCCGCCCTGCTAGTCGTGTACTTCCTCATGGGGTCTTGTTTGAGCCATTTGACCGAAATATCGCAACACACTTACTAAATGATAGTAGGCGATTGACCATTGTCCAGAAGCGAGGAGAGTTTTGTGGAAAAAAAGCCGAAAGCCTTGCAAATCCAGGGTTCAAAACTAATTTCCCCAAAAAGCTTGACAAATATTGGTCAGTTAAGGCATGATTGAGAGCGCGAAAAGAAAGGGGAATTAGCTCAGTTGGTAGAGCACTACAATGGCATTGTAGGGGTCAGCGGTTCGAGCCCGCTATTCTCCATAACTCAAGATTAGGGATACATCACTGCTGTGTCCTAATTTGTACCGAAACATTACCACCGCGTGCTTAAATTCGATCGCGACTTGTACCTAAACAGCATTGCCGTGTCGTTAAATTCGATCGCGACTTGTACCTAAACAGCATTGCCGTGTCGTTAAATTCGATCGCGCCACACACCGCGAAAACCAATTTTCCCGTAAAATCAAAACAGTCTACCCGCAACCAAAGCGCTACCTGTGGCAAAGTCAACTGAACCCAGCAATCCAGAGAGCCCGAGCCAACTTGCCCGCACGCCTCTGTACGACCTATCATTAGAACTCAAAGGCCGAATGGTGCCCTTTTCCGGGTGGGAGATGGCAGTACAGTACGCAGGCATCAGCAGCGAACACCAAGCAGTACGCCAGCAAGCAGGAATGTTCGACATTTCCCACATGGGAAAATTTGGTTTGAGAGGGAAACAATTAATAGAAAAATTTCAACCCTTAGTACCCTCAGACTTGAGCCGCTTGCAACCAGGTCAAGCTCAATATACAGTCTTGCTAAATGCCAAAGGCTGCATCTTAGACGACATTATTTTCTACTGCCAAGAACCAGACCCTATCACTAGCGAAGAACGTGCAGTAATCATTGTCAACGCCGCCACTCGCATCGCCGACAAAGCATGGATCACCACTCACTTAGAATTGAGCGAACTCTGTTTTACAGACATCTCCGAAGATAAAGTTTTAATTGCCATTCAAGGGCCAGAGGCTGTTAACTATCTCCAGTCTTTTGTGGAAGACAACCTCGCACCAATTAAGGCATTCGGCCACTTAGAAACAAATTTGTTGGGACAGCCAAGTTTTATCGCGAGAACAGGTTACACCGGCGAAGATGGGTTTGAAATCATGGTGGATGCCGAAGTAGGAAAAGAACTGTGGCAAAAATTGTTAGCTGCTGGCGTTCTACCCTGCGGTTTGGGTGCGAGAGATACCTTGCGTTTAGAAGCAGCAATGGCTCTTTACGGTCAAGATATCGACGACAAGATGACGCCTTTAGAGGCTGGATTGGGTTGGGTTGTTCACCTCGAAAGCAAAGGCGATTTTATTGGGCGGGAGGTTTTGGAACAGCAGAAAGCGAGTGGAGTATCGAAGCGGTTGGTAGGGTTAGAAATGCAGGGGCGGCACATTGCGCGCCACGGCTATCCGGTAATATTTGAAGGCGAAACAGTAGGAGAAGTTACTAGCGGTACATTATCGCCTACTTTAAATCGGGCAGTGGCCCTCGCGGTTGTTCCGGCAAAATTAGCGAAAATCGGTCAGCAATTAGAAATCGAGATTCGCGGGAAAAATTATCCGGCTAGTGTGGTGAAAAAACCATTTTATCGATCGCAAAACCGCCCCAGTTAACTTAAGTAGGTGAGCATTAATTCAGGGGCGTCAATCAGAGCAAAGGTTCACAATAAAGTGTAAGTGTATGTGTTCTTATGGAACGGGCTTCTAGCCCGTTGGTCATAATTGTGGTCGAGAAGATTCATCTACTAGCTTAGCAAATTGTCGCAAAGTTGCAGCATAGCGATCGCCCGCCACATCCATCAAATCATTATGACCGGCCCCATCAACCCAAAAATTTAATTTTGGCTGCTTCGCCGCTGCAAACAACTGCTCTCCATGCCAAAAATGCACCACATCATCAGCCTTACCATGAATCACCAAAACAGGCGATCGAACTTTGCCAATCTTATCAATATTCACAAACTTGTCAAAGGGTAAAATAGGAATCCGCGTCAACACCCGAAAAGCCGAAACAAAGGAACTTTCAACCACCAAACCGCCGACTTTTTGTCGCGAAGCCAAATCAATTGCCGGCCCACCCCCCACAGAACGCCCGTAAAGAATAATTTGCTTTGCAGGTACTCCCAAATGTTGGGTTAAATAATTGTAAGCAGCCTCAATATCACGATAAGTATTATACTCAGAAGCCTTTCCTTGACTCATGCCGTAACCTTGATAATCATAGGCAAACACAGCAAACCCGCTATCTCGAATCTCTCTGAGTAGCCACAAAATGCCGTCCAAGTCTTCCGCATTTCCGTGACTGTAAAGTATGGTATATTTAGCTTGCGGGTTAGGAAAATGAACAGTAGAAATTTTCGCCCCATTAGCTGAGCTAACTTTGATAACTTCCCTGCTATCACTCTGACTAGATGGGGGAGGTTGAAAAATTAGCCGTTCTGAAAAAAATAAACCGTAAAAACACAGAAATGCGTAAATAAAAATTATAGATCGCATCAGTCGTTTGAGAGAAAATTCTCCGAAAAGCAAGCGTTTAATATTTTTTCTGTCCCACTTAGTCATTACTAAAGGCTCATAGTTGAATAAGATTTAACTAATACTTTTTTATTGCGAGAAAAGACATGGCACTAACATACCCCGATGACTTGAAATACCTAGACACCCACGAATACATCCGACTCGAAGGCGAAATTGCCACGATCGGCATTAGTGCCTTTGCAGTTGACCAACTAGGCGATATCGTGTTTCTAGATTTGCCAGAAGTCGGTGCAGGGTTGGAAAAGGGCGAAGCTTTCGGTACAGTCGAGTCAGTGAAAGCCGTTGAAGACTTGAAAGCACCAGTTACCGGTACAGTCGTAGAACGCAATGATGACATTATAGAGTCTCCCGAAAATTTGGCGGAAGACCCCTATGGCGCTGGCTGGCTGCTGAAAGTGCGCGTTGACAACACCAGCGACGCAGATGACGCTTTCTCGGCCCCGGAATATCGCAAAATGGTGGAAGGGGAATAGTTTTGAGTTTTGAGTTGTGAGTGGGAATTTGGGGCTAGGGCTCGTTGATTCCTCGATTCCTCCACCATCCGCCAGGGGTTTCAACCCCTGGCTAATAGCACAAGTCGTCTAAAGACGACTGATACCAAATCCGGCTTAAATACCCCCCTTTATCTCGCTTGTCCGCTACGGCAGACTTCGTTTGACTCTCGACAGCGGTTTCAACCGCCAACCTTAATCTACAGTCGTCTTCAGACGACTTTAGCTATGAGACAGGGGTTTCAACCCCTGTCGGACTGTCGGACTTCAATACACGCAAAAAATCTTGCTTAGTCGTCTTCAGACGACTTTAGCTATGAGACAGGGGTTTCAACCCCTGTCGGACTGTCAGACTTTGAGAGACCCAGAAAATCTTCCTTGTTTTCTTAGCAAAATGTTACAAACAAAGAAGCAAAAGTCTATTCAGGAGAATCCGCCTTGGTACTCTACAGCCCTCAACTTGAACCCAACCAGCAGCAAAACCTTTCCTCCATCAATGGTTTTGCGGGCCGGCACATTGGCCCGACACCCACCGAAATCCAGCAAATGCTCAATGTTTTGGGTCTTTCCAGCCTCGATGACTTGATTGACAAAACGGTTCCAGCGGCGATTCGTATTTCTCAACCCTTACAACTTCCCGCAGCGCAAAGCGAGTACAGCGCTTTGGCAGAATTGAAAGAAATTGCTGCAAAAAATCAGGTATTTCGATCGTACATCGGCACAGGATATCACGACTGCATAACTCCCCCAGTCATCCAGCGGAATATCCTAGAAAATCCCGGCTGGTATACAGCTTACACTCCCTACCAAGCCGAAATTGCTCAAGGACGATTGGAAGCTTTACTGAACTTCCAAACCATGATAATTGACCTCACGGGTTTGGAAATTGCCAACGCTTCTTTGCTAGATGAAGGGACAGCAGCGGCGGAAGCGATGGCGGTGAGTTACGGCGCCAGCAAAAATAAGGCAAAAGCGTTTTTTGTTTCCCAAGATTGCCACCCTCAAACTGTGGAAGTGGTGCAAACTCGCGCTAAGCCGTTGGGAATTGAGGTAATTGTCGGCGACCATCAAAGCTTTGAGTTCGATCGTACAATCTTCGGCGCTCTCCTGCAATACCCCGCCACAGACGGCGCAATTTACGACTATACCGATTTTATTCGATCGGCACACGAAGTCGGCGCATTAGTCACAGTAGCCGCCGACATATTGAGCCTTTGCTTGCTCACACCCCCCGGCGAATTCGGCGCGGATATAGCCGTAGGAAGCACTCAGCGCTTCGGAGTGCCGATGGGATTCGGAGGGCCCCACGCCGCCTATTTCGCCACGCGAGAAGAGTTTAAACGGCAAGTTCCCGGGAGAATCGTCGGCGTTTCTAAAGATGCCAACGGCAAATCTGCTTTACGTTTAGCCTTGCAAACTCGCGAACAGCACATCCGCCGCGAAAAAGCAACCAGCAATATTTGTACTGCTCAAGTTTTGCTGGCAGTGATGGCGAGTATGTATGCTGTTTATCACGGCCCGTCTGGACTGAAAGACATTGCTGAGAAAGTATGGAATTTAACTGCACTTTTGGCATCCGGCTTAAGAAGTTTCGGATACAAAATTCGTTCTCAACATTTCTTCGATACTTTGCGGGTAGAATTGGGAGACAAACCGCTGTCAGAAATTCTAGAAGCTGCTAAAGTTCGCAAAATTAATCTCCGAGTTTTCGATGATTCGACAGTGGGAATCACTTTAGATGAAACTGTCACCGCTGAAGATGTGCAAGAGTTGTGGAAAATTTTTGCACAGGATAAGGATTATATCAGGGCTGACGGGCAGAATGCTCTAAACATTGCGTTGGATGCAGAGGCATTGCATTCATATTTGACGTTACCAGATTTTTGTGATCGCACCAGCAGCTATCTCGCCCATCCAGTTTTCAACAGCTACCATTCAGAAACTGAACTTTTGCGCTATTTGCACCGTTTAGAAGCCAAGGACTTATCGCTAAATACATCGATGATTCCCTTGGGTTCTTGCACCATGAAATTGAATGCAACAGCAGAGATGATGCCGGTGACTTGGGCGGAATTTGGCAAGATACATCCCTTTGCACCCCGCGATCAAACTCGCGGCTATCAAATGATGTTCGTGCAACTAGAACAGTGGCTGGCAGAAATCACCGGTTTTGCGGGAATTTCTTTGCAGCCAAACGCAGGTTCCCAAGGCGAATACGCGGGTTTGTTAGTTATTCGTCAATACCACGAACACCGAGGCGAATCTCACCGAAATATCTGTTTGATTCCCCAGTCAGCCCACGGTACAAATCCGGCTAGCGCGGTGATGGCGGGGATGAAAGTAGTTCCAGTAGAGTGCGATTCTCAAGGCAATATTGATGTTGCTGACTTACATAAAAAAGCAGAAAAATACAAAAATGAACTCGCGGCTTTGATGGTGACATATCCATCAACCCACGGCGTTTTTGAGGAAGAAATTAAAGAGATTTGTGAGATTGTTCACAACTGCGGCGGACAAGTTTATATGGACGGCGCCAATATGAATGCTCAAGTTGGTTTGTGCCGCCCCGGTGATTTTGGTGCTGATGTTTGTCACTTGAATCTGCACAAAACTTTCTGTATTCCCCACGGCGGCGGCGGGCCGGGAATGGGGCCGATTGGGGTAATGTCTCATTTAGTAGAGTTTTTGCCCAGTCATTCTATTCTTAACAGTCAACAGTCAACAGTCAACAGTCAACAAACATCAGTTGGTGCTGTTTCCGCAGCGCCTTGGGGAAGTGCTAGCATTTTGCCTATTTCTTGGATGTACATTCGGATGATGGGAGGAGTGGGTTTAACTGAGGCAACAAAAGTAGCAATTCTTAATGCTAATTACATGGCAAAACGCTTAGAATCTTATTATCCGGTTTTGTACAAAGGGAAAGCGGGTTTGGTGGCGCACGAGTGTATTCTAGATTTGCGATCGCTCAAAAAATCTGCGGCTATTGAAGTTGAAGATATCGCTAAACGGTTGATGGATTACGGCTATCACGCGCCGACGGTTTCTTGGCCGGTCGCTGGTACGGTAATGGTGGAACCTACCGAAAGCGAATCGAAGCAGGAATTAGACCGTTTTTGCGATGCAATGATTGCAATTCGATCTGAAATTGCGGAAATTGAAAAAGGTAATGTTGACGCGCAAAATAACGTCTTGAAAAATGCCCCACATACCGCAGAATCTCTGATGGTTGATGAGTGGAATCGTCCTTATACTCGCGCGCAAGCAGCTTATCCGGCACCTTGGACTCGCGAACATAAGTTTTGGCCGGCGGTGGGGCGGATAGATAATGCGTTTGGCGATCGCAATTTTGTCTGTTCTTGTTTGCCAATGGAGGCTTACAGTCAAGGTTAAATAAGTCTCTCCGGGCGGGCAATGGGCACCTTACACATATACTCTTGTGGGGTGCCTCTAGCCCGCCCAAAAAATAAAATTTAAATGTATATCGGAAGCGGGGGCTTAGGCTTTCCGAATGTACATGAATTACGACGGAAAACACGGTAAGTATGGCGATACTTGGGTGCGATCGCGCTTAGCAAAGCTCGGGGACTTTTGTCAATCTACGCAGCCGATCGCAGCAGTGATGGTACTCTGACGCTGGTAATTATTAATAAAACCAACAACAATTTGACTAGCAACTTGAGTTTGAAAAGATTTAAACCGGTGGGGAAAGCTCAATTTTACACTTACAGTGAAGGCAATTTGGGGGCGATCGTCCGTCAGAGCGATTTATATCATGTCCGGGTGCTTACCCATAATTAAGCAGCAACTGGAACTTGAGGCCACCAGTGAAAGTTTGTTAAACC
>NZ_JAUBUI010000227.1:0-1250 GCF_036705385.1 Microcoleus sp. B3-A4
CCTCATTCTCTCCTGGCGCGGTGGCTCTAGTTCTTCTTTTGCCACCGTTCTCATCTTTGGTTAGTCTAAACTACAGTCACATTAGAAGAATTAAAAACAGTTTTTGACCTTCAACTTGTTACAGACGACCAATTTTTCCGAGAATGGCAAGATGAGTTACCAGAAATTACCGACTTTCAAAAACGACAACTAGATCAGATTAAAGCGGGTTACTTCAACTTGTTGGAGTATCCGCCGATGCTGGAAAAAACCATTAGTTTGTCGATAGTCTCTCCGCTGTTATTTGCAGGCGAGTTTTACCTGCATCCTTTCTACATTAAACCAGAAAAATCCGTCGAAATTTCCGAAGAAGATGAAGGGGTTATCATCAAAGGCAGCCTTGATACTTTAGTTTTTAAAGAGCAGTTGTGCCTGATGGTAAGAGAATCGAAACGAGTTTCATTTTCGATCGAAGCGGGATTGGCGCAAATCTTAGTTTATATGCTGGCAAATCCCAACCCGGACAAACCTAGTTACGGCATGATTGCTACAGGCGGCAGTTTCATCTTTGTTAAATTAGTGAAAGGAGCTGGGGGGGTGACAACCAGCCTGAAACCCAGAGGTGGTGAGGATTGAGCCAATGTGTGCTAAAAAAAGATAGGCAGCATAATTGTTACACGCTTGCCTATCCAAAAAATAATGATACCAACATTTTACCAGACTCATTTAAAAAAACAACTGACATCAGCTCAGTTTATTGTAATGACAACTTTGCTATCTGTGATGCAATCAGAAAAACAAGTGAGATTAGAACGACTGGCACGGGTATTTCCTTACCCAATTACAACGGAAAGTCGGCGTAGAAAATTACAAAGATTTCTGGATTTACCAAACTTAACTATCTCATTAATTTGGTTGCCCTTAATTACTTATTGGTTGACCACTTATTGCCGCATTGGTACTCGTTTATCAATTGCAATCGACCGTAGTCAATGGGGGTGCATTAATCTCTTTATGGTTAGCCTGATTTGGGAGCGAAGAGCAATTCCATTATACTGGTCGCTGTTGCCAAAATTAGGAAATAGTAACTTCGAGTCACAAACTACCAATTTAGAGCAAGTTTTACCATTATTTTCAGAATATCAAGTCATCGTTTTAGGAGACCGTGAATTTTGTTCTGTTGATTTGGAAAATTGGCTTAAGGAAAAGGGTGTGTCTTTTTGCTTAAGACTGAAAAAGAATCTTTGTATCGAAACAGAACATTTAGTTTG
>NZ_JAUBUI010000228.1:0-1225 GCF_036705385.1 Microcoleus sp. B3-A4
GGGAGGACCGATAAAAGGTCCAGACGTTAAAACAAAAGCTGGGTCGCCACCATTAATAGCGGGACTACCCGGTTGCAGTGCCACAGTCTGAGTCGGGCCGCCGTTATCTGCCAGCGGGTTTAGTAGGGGGTCAATAGGTGCAGCAGCAGTGCCAACTAGATCGCCGACAGCAGTAAAACCAGTGCTGCCAGTACCGTTGCCAATTAAATTGTAACCACCGCTGGCGAAGCTGCCGGAAACGTCAGGGTTAGTGGCGGCAGTGTTCTGAGCGACGATCGTATTTTTGACATTCAGCGTGCCGCCGTTCCATATAGCACCGCTACTTATAGGGTCTGGTAAGATGCTCGGGAATGAGTTATAGGTGTCGGGGTTTGCTTTGTTGCCGGAGATAGTGCTGTTTGTCAGCGTTACCGTGCCAGCTTTGTTATAGATGCCAGTACCCCTACCACCTTTGCTGAATATTTCGTTTCCAGAGAGAGTGCTGTTGGTCACCTCTACTGTGCCGTTATCGTTATAAATGCCACCACCCCACGTCCCTCTATCAAAAAAACCACCCACTGTGTTCTCAGAAATATTGCTGTTCGTCACTTTGACTGTGCCACCCTCACCGTTATAAATGCCGCCACCACTGCCACCGCCCGCACCGTTGCGAAAAAGAGTGCTGTTTGTCACCTCCACAGTACCGCCTATGTTAAAGATGGCAGCACCATTTACTGCTCCCGAAAACCCTGAGGTAAAACGCACTCCATAGTTGCCATAGAAAGTGCTGTTGGCTATTTTGACGGAGCCTGGACCATTGTTAGAGATGCCACCGCCTGAGAAAGCCCCGTTGCTAGAGAAAGTCCCGTTCGTCACATTTACTGTGCCGCTATTGTTGGATATGCCACCGCCTTTGCCTCCAGAGAAAAACGTAAGGTTGCTGGAGAAAGTGCCGTTAGTCACATTGACTGTGCCACCGTTGTTATAGATACCGCCGCCGTCGCCAGATGTAGCACTACTTGCGATCGTGAATCCGTTAGTCACATTGACTGTGCCACCATCGTTATAGATACCGCCGCCGTCCTCAAGTGTACGACCATTGGCGATCGTGAATCCGTCAAAAGTCGCACTGACTCCACTGTTTACCTTGAAAATCCGGTAAAATTCCTCCGTATCCCGCCGCACTGTCAGGTTGCTAGAACCAGTGCTGTTAGTAATAGTGACATCCCCGCTAATGTCAGGCAAT
>NZ_JAUBUI010000229.1:0-1200 GCF_036705385.1 Microcoleus sp. B3-A4
TACGGCCTGCCACATAATGGTACGTAATAAAGTGTAAGCTAGTAAGTGTGTCCAGATTTCCTTTCTCACCATCGCCGGAGTTTTAGCTGTTAACATCTCCATTTTCAACGTGGTTTTAAGGTAGCGTAAGTTAACTTCTGCCCCTGACCAACGTAGCCCATATAAAAGAGTTAATTTTTGAACCGTATATCGTTGGGCATCGAGTAATGTTGTTACTACAATAATCCGTTGAGATCGAAAACCACGGCGTTGAATACGCAAGCAGACTTCCCGAACCATAAAATGAGACGGCAATGCCTCAAAGTCCTTATTTATCATATGTTCGGGACAATGTTTGGGCTTGTCCCAGACCACTTTATGGTCGCCTATTCCCAACTTCTTTCCCCGTCGAAAGTCCGTCTTACGCCAATGATTTTTGCGAAAAACAGCATCGGCTCCCTGCTGTTTTACCAAAACTAAATCTAGATAATTGCCATAAGCTCGATCCGCTAATATTACATCGTCTGGTAGTAAATTTGCATAAAGCAGACGACTCATCACAATTTCACTTGTCGCCAACGAATCTATTCCAGCAAATACCACTGCACCTGTGAGTAATGAAAACAAGACCACCATTTTCGCTATCGGAAATCCACACCCTGGTTTTTGATTGCTGTGTTGCGGATACTCGCCTTGATTTGCAGTAGTATCACTCATCAACACGGTTGTCCCGTCTAGTACCCGCACCCGTCGTCCACACCATTGTTGTTCTATCGGAACTTGTTTTTCTAGCTCGTGGGCCACGAACGGTACTAACTGTTGGACGAGTCTTTCCGGTAGTCGTTGACGAGCTTTACTGTAAGCCCCTGTGTCCGAAGAAGGAGCTTTGACTCCGGCTGCACTCAGCCAGATGCCCATACGCTTCACCGCTTGACTGAGACTTTTATCTGGAGAGAGTACCTGGGATACCATTGCCCATAACGTCACTATCGGTGTGTAGACGCTGCTGTAATACCTCACATTCTCGTTAGCGAGAAGCTCTTGGACTTTAAAGTCTGGTAGAAGCTCCTTCCAGGGTAAGGCCACACTCTGTAAAAATTGTTGCTTGAGAATAGACGCACGATTTGACATAATAGAGATAGATTTTTGTGTTTGTAAGGCAATGATCTATATATATATTGCCTTACAGATTTTTTTGAGTTCACTTTTTCAGTGCCATTG